>DGXE01000067.1:0-10176 GCA_002395525.1 Ruminococcus sp. UBA4240 | reverse complement strand
CTTGACGAGCCCACCAACCACCTTGACAGCGACACGGTCATGTGGCTGGAGGAATATCTGTCCGCCTACAAGGGGGCGCTGCTGGTAGTGTCCCACGACAGGTACTTCCTCGACAGGATATGCACCTCTGTCTGTGAGATAGAGGGCGGCCGCCTGCGCCGATTCAAGGGGAACTACACCAAGGCGGTGCAGCTCCGTGACGAGGCAGATGAGCGCCAGCTAAAGGAATACTATGCCCAGCAGGAGAAGATAGCACGCCTGAAGGACTTTGTGGCAAGGAACCTTGTGCGTGCCTCCACGTCGGATATGGCAAAGTCCCGCATAAAGAAGCTGGAGTCCATGGAGCTCATCGAAAAGCCCCATATCCGTGACAAGAGCGCCGTGATACGCTTTGAATACGACGTGGAGCCTCCCCTTGACGTGCTTACGGTAAAGGGGCTGTCCATTGCCGCCGGGGGGCGGGAGATAGCGGGGAAGGCTGATCTCACCGTGCGCCGTGGTGAAAAGATAGGCATAGTGGGGGCAAACGGCACGGGGAAGTCCACCTTCATGCGGATGCTCATGCGCCTTATCCCCTACGAGGGTCAGGTGATCTGGAACAAGAACGTGAAGCTGTCCTACTTCGACCAGGAGAACAGGCAGCTGCACCCCTCCCTGTCGGTCATCGATGAGATTCACGACCGCTACCGCACCATGACCGACGAGCAGATACGAAAGCTCTTAGGGCTTGTGCGCATCACCGGGGAGAACGTATTCAAGCCGGTGGGGGTCATAAGCGGCGGGGAACGGGCAAAGCTGTGCTTTGCGCTGATGATGCTGGAGAGGGGGAACGTGCTCCTTCTTGACGAGCCCACCAACCACCTGGACATTGACACGAGGGAAGCCATCGAGGATGCCTTGGCAAGCTACACCGGCACCATGCTCCTTGTATCCCATGACCGCTACCTGCTCGAACGGGTCGTTGACCGCATGATCGAGGTCTCCCCACAGGGCACGAGGGTCTACGACATGGACTATCACGCCTACTCCGAGGAGAAGCGGAAGCAGATGAAGGAGGAGCAGGAGCGTAGGTTTGCCGAAAAGCAGGCGGAGAAAGCCGCCAAAAAGGAGGAGCCCTCCCATCTGTCCCGCAAGGAAAAGCAGGAGCAGACCCGCAGGAAGCTCCGTGCCAAGGAGCTGGAGCGGCTCATTTCCGACACGGAGGAGCAGATGCGCTCTTTGCAGGAGAGAATGGCTCTCCCTGACATTGCGGCTGACTACATCAAAATGAACGAGCTGTGCACCCAATACGAACAGCTCAAAGCCCTCTGCGACGACTACACGGAGGAATGGATAGCCAATGCAGAATGAAGAATTAAGAATGCATAACGAAACACTCTGACGGGCGTCGGGCGGCTTGACTCTGCGTTTGGCAGCCATAGTCCCAGTGTACAGTGTACAAGGTACAGTGTACAGTTTTTTGACGGAGAGGCGAAGGCTCTTTTCTTCTTTGCCCGCTCCGCTCCTGCTGCTATACGGCGGTATGGTGTACAGCCGGAAGATGAGATGTGCTTTCCCCCGGCAAGGGAAAACGCAAAACAGAGATGATCAAGCAGCTCCGTGTCACAGCTTTTCATCATTCATCCTGCATTATCCATTCCCGGGGTATCTGATTATTCTCATTGTCCGCTCCATAGCCGCTTTCTGGCTGGGTGTCAGGACGATCACACCGGGATCACTGCCGGTTTGCACCGCTTTTGCAGAGTCTTTGCAGGCGGTGCCTTTTTCTCCCTTGCTCCGGTTGCGTGCGGAAGCCTTTCAGTCCTTTATGGGGTTCTTACCCATCATCCACCCGTCAGAAATCAGTATAACCGCAAGCTATGTCCCCCGCCTCTAATGGCAGCTCATGCCATTGCGGTGGCATGGGTTCCATGTTTCCGTTCAGTGGGGGATACAATCCCCCACTGAACGGAAGTGAGCCTACGGCTCACGCTTGCTTGTTGAAAGCAAGCTTTGAAAAAAGCCGCCGCAGGAGTGCGGCGGTAGAAATGTCTGTGAACTGCCCATGCAAAAGCGCCGCTTTTGTATGGGGGAAAGGCAAATAAAGAAGAAAAGCGCAAGCAAGCCTTTATCAGCCTATGCTTATTATTTGATAATCATTCTCTGTTTTTCTTGTGGCTGCCTTATCTCCCCGATGAACGCAAGTGTGAAATAATACACAAACAGCCCCTGAAAAGTGGCTGAACAGGGGCAGGGAAATGGAAATGTAAAAGCTGACCGAGGTTTATTTGTCTCGGTAATGGGAACCGCACTGGATAATTTGGATGATGTCGCCTACAATACGGTAAACGATCCTGTTCTTTTCATCTATGCGTCTGCTCCAGTAGTCGGAGAGATCACCGGATAACCTTTCCGGCTTGCCGATACCGTCATAACCGTTCCTGTCAATATCATCGATGAGCTTCAGTATCCTCCTCAGGGTTTTCCTGTCCTGGGTCTCCCAGTAGGTGTAGTCCTCCCACGCTTCATCTGAAAATGCCTTGATCATTCTTCTGCACTGCTTATCTCATGTACCGTTCCGCCTGTTTTCTCCATTTGAGCTGCCGAACGTCTCAGGCGTTCCATGTTTTCAGGGGAATAGAAAGGGTCGTTTGCTGTGATCTCAAAAGGGATGCGCCTTTCTCTGCCCACCTTGACCAGAAACATATTGATCGCTGAGGACATGGACAGTCCCATTTCTTTAAGGGCTTTCTCGGCGTTGGTTTTTACATCATCCTCTATACGAAAATTGATCTGTGTCATAACAGCACCTCCTCGTATAGAATTATATCACATTTGTATATACTTTGTCAAGTGTCAGCTATAAAAAAGCTGTGGGAAAACCCGCAGTTTTTTTGATTTACGCACATAAAGCAGACAGTCAGAGGAAACAAGTGCCCAGTTCCCCATCCAGCTGTACACTTTCATCACAAACCAAGCCAAGCACAGTGGAGAAAGAGAAAGTCAAGCCGCATATTCTCTATCACTAACAGCTATTCACTATTAGCTATCAGCTACGCAAGCGCAGCGGACAAAGAGCACAACAAGCAAAGCCATTCTCCGTCCAATCATTGTACACTGTACACTTGGACTACGGATGCCAAACGCAAAGGCAAGCAAATCATTCTTCATTCTGCATTCTTCATTCAGCATTCAGCACTATTCTCTGTTTTTCCTTGCAGCTACCTTCCGCTCGTACATCATGACGTCTGCCTTGCTTATGAGTATGTCAACGTTGCTGTCAAGGGCACCGCAGGCATAGCCGATGCTGGCGGTGACGGTGTAGGGCTTGCCAAGGCGGCCGCTCACGCAGGAAAGGGTCTCGGTGAATTTCTGGCATATGTCCTCAAGGCTCTTTGCCGACTTGATGCTGGCGGTACCGATGAGATAGAACTCATCGCCCCCCGCACGCACGCATATGTCATTCGGGGCGGCGGTGCGCAGTATGGCCTCAGCCACTGCCTTTATGGCAACGTCCCCTTCGCTGTGTCCGAAGGTGTCGTTTACGTACTTCAGCCCGTCCATATCCACCACGAACACCCGCAGGTACTTTGCCTTGCCGGGTCTTGTGCGTATATCCTCCAGTGCGGAGTACATCCCCCTGCGGTTGTACATCCCCGTCAGATCGTCGTGATCGGACAGCACCCGCAGACGGTTCTTGGAGCGTATCATTTCAAGGGCGTTGGAGATGTTCCTCATCCAGTTGTGGAACACAGCCCCTATGCACCTTTCCTCGGAAAGAGGCCTTTCAAGCACCACATATCCCAGCTCTGCCTCGTTGAAGTGGACGGGGGAGAAGTAGAACATTGAGGGCTCCTCCCTGTCCTCGTCAAGGCGGGGGAGCATGAGTGAGGTGTCGAAAAGGTGGTCGCTCTTCGGGGTCAGATACCTCTGGGAACCTGTTGAATCGCTGTCTGCGGTAATCTGGTGCAGGGAGATGTTCATCTGCTTCGGATATCCCACAGTGGTCACCGAGGTGGTGTCCAGCCAGTCGGGATCCATGCACAGGAACAGGTGCCAGTAGGGCTTCAGGAGCCAGTCCGCATTTGCTATCTGATACAGGCAGTCCGTGACCGTGTCCGTCCCGGTCATCTGTTCAAACATATAGCTGTCAAGGAACACCTGCATATCAGCGGTGTCCGCCTTCCAGTTCTCGTCCGTATATTCATGGTTGTGCCGCAGCAGCATACCGCTGAGCATACCCTTTACATAGGCAGAGTCCTCGGGGCAGCCGCAGGAAGCGCATATCTTCAGACCGTTCAGGGGGCTTGACAGGGGCGGGAGTATCTCCTCACCCGGGTCTATCTGCTCTCTTATGAGGTTTATCGCCTTGCCGGCGGCAACTGATATGCCCGGCACATAGGATGTGATGGAGGGGGTGTTCACCGCCGACTCGCTGACGGAGTCAAAGCCTGTGACACATATGTCCTCGGGCACACGTATGCCTTTTTTGATAAGCTCCGAGGTAAGCCCCATCGCCATATGGTCGGAGCAGCAGATGACCGCATCCGGCCGTTCTGTCTCCCCGGAGGCGATGCGGTCTGCAAGTATCCTGCCGGAGGTGTACCAGAAATCCCCGAATATTACGTTCTTTTCCTCAAGGGTCAGCCCGTGCTCCTCAAAGGACTGCCGGACACCTTTGAGCCTGCGGTGGGACACGGTGTTGCTCTTGCCGCCGGTGAGCACATACACCTTCCTGCACCCGTGAACATCCAGCACATGATCTGTCATTTCCTTCATGGCAAGGGCATCGTCCGATTCCACCATGGGGCAGTCCCCCATCGGTATATCAATGGATACAACGGGCTTTGTGCACCTCTCCTTTATGAGGGATGCCACATAGTCATGTATGGTGTAGTCATTGTTCTCGCTCAGGGACACGGCACACACGATGACCCCGTCGAGCCTGTTGAAATTTATCAGCTCGTAGATGTTCTTCTCGCCTATGAGCGCCTTCTTGTAAAAATGGCAGGACTGCACCTGCATGGTAAACACCAGTACATCATATCCGTACCGGGCACAGTTGCGGCGTATCCCGTCGAGCACCTTCTGCTGATAGCCTGCCTCGGGATATGCCATGATAACACCTATACGCTTGCGCCGCTGCATACGATCTACCACACCTTCGCTGACATAAAACATTAATACGACAAGAAACCGATGGCTTATCTCCCCCTTTGCAGGGGGAGGACAGCAAGCCGTCGGTTCTTGCGTTACTTATACTTTACTTATTGCTTTACCTGCTCTCAGACCTGGCTGTTGTTGTCAAGGAAGTCCATCACATCATCAACAGTGGTGAATGCAAGGGCGGTGCAGGTGTCTGCGCAGCCGTAGTAGATTGCGATCCTGCCGGTGTCAGCATCAACAAGGTTAGCGCAGGGGAAGGTAACTGCATCGGTGTCGCCTACCAGCTCGTACAGGGTCTGGGGAGAGAGGAGGTAGGATGCGCCGCGCCTGAGCACCTTCCAGGGCTCGTCCTTGTCAAGGAGGGCTGCGGAGAAGGAGTATACATAGCCGTTGCAGGAGGTGAGCACGCCGTGATAGAAGATGAGCCAGCCTCTGTCAGTCTCAATGGGGATAGGACCTGCGCCCATCTTGGTGGACTCCCAGCCCTTGGAGGGACCCATTACGTGTCTGTGCTTGCCCCAGAAGGTAAGGTCGGGGGACTGGCTTATGAACATATCACCGAAGGGGGTGTGTCCGCTGTCGGAGGGGCGGGACATCATCATGTACATACCGTTTATCTTGCGGGGGAACATAACGCCGTTGCGGTTGAAGGGGAGATAGGAGTTCTCCAGCTGAGTGAAGGTCTCGAAATCATATGTATAGGCAATGCCGATGGTGGGCTTCCAGCCGTAGGCGTTGCACCAGGTGACGATGTATCTGTCCTCCAGCTTGCACACTCTGGGGTCATAGCCGTACTGCCATGTTGCCACCTCGGGGATGTCGCACTGGAAGTGGATCCTCTCCTCGTTGATGTCCCAGTTGATGCCGTCCTTGGAGAAGCCCACATGGATCTCCATGTTGCGCTCCCTGTCGTCTACACGGAACACGCCTGCGAACTTGTAGTCGCCCTTCTCAAAGGGAACAACGGAGGAATTGAATATGGAGTTGGAAGGCTCTCTGTAGCCGTTTGCCTTCTTGACCATGATATGGTCTCTCTTGATGATGGGGTTGGCATCATAGCGCCATACTATGTCCTTGCAGTCTGCGGGCTTTTCCATCCAGGGGATGTTGGGGAGGGACACTCCGTTGATTACCTTTGTTTTCATAGCTCATACCGTCCTTTTGTAGTGTACACACTGCGGGCTTTCACAGTGTGCTGTATGCAAATATTCAACAAAACGATTATAACAGATATTTTGCCTATTGTCAAGTGTGCATAAAAAAAGATAACGTTTTCGTCCACTAAAAAAGTCAACAAATCTTATACGTTTAAGTACAGCACAATGAACAATGAAGAATTAAGAATGCAGAATGAATGATGAAATGTTCTGACAGGGCTTTTGGTGGCTTGAATAGCTAATAGTGAATAGCTGTTTGCAACAAAGCTTTTGGCGGCTATGCGTCCTCTCCGGCAGCCATAGTTCAGTGTACAGTGCATAGTTTTTTGACGGGGAGATGACAGCTTGATTTCCTTTTGCCGGTTTTCTTTCTCTAAGTGGCGCTTTTGCGGTTCAGATGAATTTTATCTGCAGCTTTTTCCCCATTGCCTTGGCAAGTCTTTGCAGCGTCCTGACCGACGGATTGCCGTTTCCGTTTTCCAACTTGCTTATGTCCCCCTGAGCTATTCCCGACCGTTCGGAAAGCTCTTTTTGAGTCAAGCCCTCCGCTTTTCTCGCATCCAACATAGCACACATGATAGTGTATTCGGGTTCAAGTGCTTCCCATTCCTTGCGGAATTCAGGATTTTCAAGCTGCTGTTCCAAATATCTCTGAAAATCATCTTTCATATCAATGCTCCTCTCTTCTGAAGTAATCAGCTCTGTACTTTTTGGCTCGTTCAATTTCAGATTTGGGCGTTTTCTGCGATTTCTTGATGAAGCCATTTGTCAGTATGATCTTTCTTCCAATAACAAAGAAATACAAGACCCTTGATATATCCGAGCCCACCTTTGCACGCAGCTCAAATATGCCGTCTTCCAGTTCTTCTGAGTATGGTATTCTTGCCTGATATCCTTTTTCTCTTACTATCCTTATTGACAAAAGCATTTTGGCTCTCATTTTGTCATTCAGTTCATTCAAGAAATCCTCCACCGGATTTTTGCCATTTTCCGTTTTATAGAATACTATCTCGAATTCTTGCATCCTGCTTCTCCAGTGTAAAAAAATGTCTATATATATTATATAGGATAAATTCTATATTGTCAAGAGAAAAAACCTAATTTCTAAGTAAAGTATTGGTGACGGACGGCTTATGGCCTGATCTCCGCTAAACTTCGCTCCGCTTGTTTAGCTAATAGCTGATAGTGAATAGCTGTTTGCGACAGGGCTTTTGGCGGCTATGCGTCCGCTTTTTGGGGACGTGCCCCCATTCCCCTGAAGATGCCGTGTCCATTTTATGGTATACAGTTTACTTTATACCTGTTCGCTATTCACTATTACCTATTACTTATTACTTATTGCTTATTACTTATTTTTTGTATTATTTCACACTTGCAGACAGCGGGGATATATGGTATAATCAAATCTGTTCGATGTGTAACAAAACTGTGTGAAGGATAATATATGGTATTCTCTGACTTGTTTTTCCTGTTTGTGTTCCTGCCCTCCTTCCTCATCTGCTACTTTGCGGTGAGGAAGACGGCTTTCAAGAATGCAGTGCTTGTCATATTCTCTCTTATCTTCTACTCATGGGGGGAGCCTGTGTGGGTGCTGCTGCTGATAATGAGCAGCATACTGGACTTTCTCAACGGACGCTTCATCTCAAAGCACCTGGGGGAGAAGAAGGCGGTGCTTGGCATAGTCGCCTCCTGCGTGGTCAATCTTTCAGTGCTGGCGGTGTTCAAGTATTCCGGGCTCATCGTATCCGGGATAAATGCCCTGTTCCGGCTGTCCCTGCCTGTGCCCGCCTTCCATATGCCCATAGGAATCTCCTTCTACACCTTTCAGTCCATCACCTATGTGGTGGATGTGTACCGGGGCAAGCGGGCGCAGAAGAGCTGGCCCGGCTATCTGCTGTACCTGTCCATGTTCTTCCAGCTGGTGGCAGGCCCCATCGTGCGCTATGGTGACGTGGCAAGGGAGATAGACTCCCGCAGCGAAAGCGTTTCCGACTTTGCCGGGGGCATTTCCCGGCTGGTCATGGGTCTGGGCAAGAAGGTGCTCATCGCCAACTCCATGGGTGCGCTTGCATCACAGTTTCTGACCTTTGACACCGCCCCCTCATCGGTGCTTGCGGCGTGGGCGGGGGCTGTGGCATTCTCCCTCCAGATATACTTTGACTTCTCCGGCTACTCGGATATGGCAATAGGCATGGGGCTCATGTGCGGCTTCCACTTCCCGGAGAACTTCGATCACCCCTACGTGTCCACCTCGGTAACGGAGTTCTGGCGGCGGTGGCACATCTCACTGGGCACCTTCTTCCGTGACTATCTCTACATCCCCCTTGGGGGCAACAGGCGGCACCAGATGCTCAACATCCTCATCGTGTGGTTCTGCACCGGGCTGTGGCACGGGGCAAGCGTCAACTTCATACTGTGGGGGCTGTACTTCGCCTTCTTCCTGGTGCTTGAAAAGAGGTACCTCCTTGAATTCTTCTCCCGCATACCAAAGATATTCGGCCACATCTACCTGCTGATAGTAGTGCTCTTCGGATGGGTGCTGTTCTACTTCACCGACTTTGCCGCCCTTACAAGCACCCTCGGGGCAATGTTCGGGGCTGATGCCCTTGCCCCCTCCGACCTGTTGACGGAATCCGCCATCAAGGGCTCCCTGTGGCTCATCATAGCGGCTCTGGTGCTGTGTACCCCCGTCCGTGCAAAGCTCTCCCACGCCGGGGAGCTCATCGCAAAGAAAAACGCCCCCTGCTTCGTGCTGGTGAGCGCTGTCAAGGTAATATTCCTGCTGGGTGTATTCGCCCTGTCCTGTGTTTCCCTTGTGGGGGACACCTACAATCCGTTTTTGTATTTTCGCTTCTAGGCGGCTAGGGGTTAGGGGGCTAGGGACTAGACATTCTGACGAAGAATTATCGGCTTATCAGCTCTGTGCCTGCAAAACCGCCGCTTTTGCCGGGGAAATCAGCCGGCGGCTTTCCGTCACGACCATTCATTATGCATTGTTATGAGGACTAAACAGCAGACCGGTTCCGTGGGCGAAAGGCTCACGGAATACTATCTTACGAAGTCGGGCTACCGCATCCTTGAACGCAACTGGCGCATCAGGGGCGGTGAGATCGACCTTATAGCCGAGAAGGACGGCATCATCGCCTTTGTGGAGGTAAAGACCCGAACCATGGCTGACCCGGAGGGGGGCGCCTATGCCGTCACTCCGGCAAAGCAGCGGCTGTGCATCCGTGCCGCAAGGGAATACCTGCTCAGAACAGGGAATACGCTCCAGCCCCGCTTTGATGTGGCAGAGGTCATTGTAAACGGCGGTCGTGCCGTAAGATTCAACTACTACGACAACGCTTTCTATGGAGATGACGGTGCGATCTGAAGCATCTCCGTAAAACATATCCCCCGCCATAAGACGGGTACCCATATAGAAGTTTTGCCTCTGAGCTTTTCAAAGCACTCAGGGGCATTGTACTTAGTGTTACTAAGCTAAATCAGAATTTGTCAATGTTTCAGTCCCATAAATTGCAGGGGTTTTATCGTTGAGTCCGGTGTTCAGACAAGAATATACCCTCTGAATCCGCGTACAGAATAGTAGGAATCTGCTCCGTTGTGAAAAGTAAAAACGGTATCATAGCGCCGTTCGCAGAACAACGCGCCGCCCTTGCTGCGGATATCCTCCGGCGTAGCGATCCAGCTTGACGTTTTCAAATCAAATGAACCGAGACTTTGCAGTCGACGATAGAGTTCCTCCGTCATCATCGATATGCCGATCTCTTTCGCTTTCCGCTCGGCGCTGCTTGACGGCGGGTTTTTAGCGCGGCTATGCAACGCCTTTTCATCATAGCACAGGCTTCTTCGCCCGACGGGCGATTCCTTTGCG
>DGXE01000010.1:28517-50243 GCA_002395525.1 Ruminococcus sp. UBA4240 | reverse complement strand
TCGGTATCGGAATTGCACCGATTCATGCAAAGGTGTGAACCTTATGCTCGCAGACTTTACTGCCGGTGGGGAATAGCTAACGCATCACCCCGCCCTGAAACAAATCGCTTATTTACTTTTGACGGTTTCTTTCGGAATGCACCCCTCGGTCAGACACCCCTCGGTCAGACACCCCTGTGCAGGTGTGCCCTACTCTTCCTCGTCCTCGGAAATGAGCTCTATGACCGCCGCACAGTAGGGACAGACAATAGAACCCTTGTCCATTTCCTCCTCGCTGAAGATTATCTCCTTGCCGCAGGTGGGGCACTCGGTGCAGTAGGCATCCTCGTCCTCATCCTCTGAGTCCTCGTCAGAAGTCTCCTCCTCATCGGACTCGAAGATAACATCATAAAGAGTGTCTATATCCTCTTCCGCAGTGTCAAGACGCTCATTTGTCTCGTCAGCCTGACGGGCAAGATCCACCAGAAGATCCGCAATAAGCTCTGTTACCTCGTTCTGGTCATCCATGCCCTTTACAAGGCCCAAGAGATATGCCGCCTTTTCAGAATATGAACCGAATTCCATAGCTTCTCCCTGCAAAATGCTGTATGGGCTTATGCTCTCTCCATGTATTCGCCTGTTCTGGTATCAATGCGGATCATATCGCCCTCATTGATGAACAGGGGAACCTTAATCTCCGCACCTGTCTCCAGTGTGGCAGGCTTGGTGGCATTGGTGGCTGTGTCGCCCTTGAAGCCGGGGTCTGTCTGAGTTACCTGGAGCTCAACAAAGTTGGGGGGCTCCACTGCAAACACCTTGCCCTTGTAGGAGCAGATCTTGCAGATCATCTCTTCCTTTACGAACTTGAAGCTGTCGGAAAGCTCTGCTGCGCTTACGGGCTGCTGCTCGTAGGTCTCGGGATCCATGAAGTAGTAGAGATCCCCGTCGCTGTAGGAATACTGCATATCCTTCCTCTCAACGAATGCTGAGGGGAACTTTGCTGTGGGGTTGTAGCTCTTTTCAACTACTGAGCCTGTGATGACATTCTTGACCTTGGTCCTTACGAATGCCGCACCCTTTCCGGGCTTTACGTGCTGGAATTCAACCACCTGGAGAACGTTGCCGTCCTCTTCAAATGTAACACCGTTTCTGAAATCGCCGGCTGTGATCATAGTTTACCTCCGTACTGATAGCTAAAAGCATAAAGCACTGTATGCTGCTTTAGACCTCTGCATAACTACATATTACTATAATAACACAAAAATTTTCAATTTGCAATAGTGTTAAAATACTTTTTACATTTTCGTGCAAAACAGCCAAAGCTGCGGCTCTCTGCAAGGGTCATCTGCACACAGCGGCTATTTTGCCCTTCTGTACTTCTCCTTCTGCCGCTTGATGACCTTCTGTCTGGAGAACTCCTCCCGCTCCTTTTCCTCAAGGGAATTGGTGATGAAGCGCATAGTCTCCTCATAGCGGGGGATGACTATGTTTTTAAGGGCGTTGGCACGGGTCTGTGTCTTCTTTATGGCATTTGCAAGGCGGAAAACGGAATTGTCCACCTCCGCCAGCCTTGCCGTCTGCTGCTTTACCTTGATAAAGGCAAGGTAGGCTATGTCAAGGTTCTCGTTTGTGCCTGCAAAGCCGTAGGGGATGTGGGGGGCAGCGGGATCAAGGGTCACCGTCGGCAGTTCACAGCCCATGACACTGCGGTATGTCACCTGCAGGGACTGCTCTGTGGGCATAAACTCCGCAACAGGGGTTATCATGCCCATAGTTATATTGGCTCTCTGCAGAGCGGCATATGCCTCCTTGTAGAGTGCTGTGATAGAGCCTCTCAGCTCCTTTGCCACGTCCACCGTGGTCATAAGCTCCCGTATCAGCACGTTGCGCTTGCGGTCAAGCAGCTCGTAGCCCGTGCGTGCAAGAGCAAGGGAACGCTTTACGTTCAGAAGGTTCCCCTTGGTGGGGAATACCTGTTCGGCCATACCATCACCGCCAATACAAAATCATCAGCCTATTTCCGGGCAGCAAGCATCTCCCTGAGCTTTTCCGGGTGGTACTTCTCATCCAGCACCTCGTCGGACACACGGTCAAGGGCTGTGCGGGGCAGAGCCGACAGCAACGTCCAGCCCAGGTCGAGGGTCTCATCTATGCTCCTGTCCTCATCAAAGCCCTGATTGAGGAAGTGCTCCTCAAAGAGCCTGCCGAATTCCAGATATGCCTTGTCTGTGGCGGACAGCTCGTCCTCACCGATGACAGAGGCAAGGGAGCGGGCATCCTGCACCCTTGCATAGGCGGCAAAGAGCTGGTTCGCACAGTCCGAATGATCCTCCCTTGTGTAGCCCTGTCCTATGCCGTCCTTCATAAGTCTTGAAAGACTTGGCAGCACGGACACGGGAGGATATACCCCCTTCTGCTCCAGAGAGCGGTCAAGGACTATCTGCCCCTCGGTGATGTAGCCCGTAAGGTCAGGTATAGGATGGGTTATGTCGTCATTGGGCATGGTGAGTATGGGTATCTGTGTCACGGAGCCCTCAGCACTGTCTATAACCCCTGCTCTCTCGTAAAGGGATGCAAGGTCGGAGTAGAGGTAGCCGGGGTAGCCCTTTCTTGCGGGTATCTCTCCCTTTGAGGAGGAAAACTCTCTCAGTGCCTCCCCGTAGGAGGTCATATCCGTCATTACCACAAGGATATGCATATTCTTCTCAAATGCCAGATACTCCGCAGCGGTAAGGGCGCACTTGGGGGTGAGTATCCTCTCTATTATGGGATCATCCGAGAGGTTGAGGAACATTACCACCCTTTGCAGCACCCCGGACTCCTCAAAGGAGCGGCGGAAATAGTCTGCCACGTCGTTTTTAACGCCCATTGCGGCAAACACCACTGCAAAGCCGCCGCTGCTGTCCCCTGCCAGCTTTGCCTGACGGACTATCTGCACCGCCAGCTTGTTGTGAGAAAGGCCGGAGCCTGAGAATATGGGCAGCTTCTGCCCTCTGATCAGTGTCATAAGGGCATCTATGGAGGATATGCCCGTATTTATATAGTTTCTCGGATAGGAGCGGGACACAGGGTTTATGGGGGCGCCGTTCACATCCGCAAACTTTTCCGCATATATGTCCCCGAGGCCGTCGATAGGCTTGCCTGCACCGCTGAAAACACGCCCTAAAAGCTCCTCGGACAGGGGCATTTCCAGAGGCTTCCCTGTAAAGCCTGTAACGGTATTGTCCAGAGAAAGGCCGTTTGTGCCCTCAAACACCTGCAATACCGCACGCCTGCCCTCTATCTCAACGATGCGCCCTGTGCGGGTGGTGCCGTCAGAAAGGCGTATGGATGCCACCTCATCATATGCTGCCCCCTCCACATTGTCAAGGACGATGAGGGAGCCGTTTATCTCACTCAGACCTTTATACTTGATTGCCAATCCTTTTCACCTCAACCCTCACTGTACAGCCGCTCTCACAGCCTGCTCTATCCTTGTGTCAAGCACATCGAAGGCGTGCATATCGCCGTTTGGTATCTCATACTTCATCTTTACAAGGGTGTCGAATATGCCGCTTGCCTCCAGGGACGAGAACAGCGCACCATTCTGTATGGCTTCAAGGCTCTGGTCATACAGGTGAAGGATGGCTCTCATCATCGCCATCTGCTTTTCAAGGGGCACATAGGTGTCATCCTTGTGGTAGGCATTCTGCTGCAAAAATCCCACTCGTATCACACGGGCAGTCTCCAAAGTCAGCTTCTGGTCATCCGGGAGAACATCGGCGCCGATGAGCTTTACTATCTCCATCAGCTTGTTCTCCGCCGCAAGCAGTGACCCTATCCTCTGCCTGTACACAAGGAAATCCTTCCCCACATTGGCACGGTAATACTCTGCCAGGTCGTCGGAGTATTCGCTGTAGCTGTCATTCCAGTTGATGGCGGGATAGTGCCTTGCATAGGCAAGGGACTTGTCCAGCGCCCAGAAGCAGCGGACAAAACGCTTTGTGTTCTGTGTGACAGGCTCGGAAAAGTCGGAGCCCTGGGGGGACACAGCCCCTATTATGGTAACGCTCCCCTCCGTGTCGGAAAGGGTCTTTACATAGCCTGCACGCTCATAGAATGCCGCAAGCCGTGAGGGCAGATAGGCAGGGAAGCCCTCCTCTGCGGGCATCTCCTCCAGGCGGCCGCTTATCTCACGGAGAGCCTCTGCCCAGCGGGATGTGGAGTCAGCCATTATGGCTATATGGTACCCCATGTCACGGTAATACTCCGCAAGGGTGACACCCGTGTATATGGATGCCTCTCTTGCCGCAACAGGCATATTTGAGGTGTTTGCAATAAGCACCGTGCGGTCGGTAAGGGGTCTGTCGGTGCGGGGGTCGATAAGGCCGGAGAATTCTTCCAGCACCTGTGTCATCTCGTTCCCACGCTCTCCGCAGCCTATGTATATGATTATATCCGCATCACACCACTTTGCAAGCTGGTGCTGTGTCATGGTCTTTCCTGTGCCGAATCCCCCGGGGATGGCGGCAGTTCCTCCCTTTGCAATGGGGAGTATGGTGTCGATTATACGCTGTCCCGTGATAAGGGGGCGGCTGTTGGGGAGCCTTTCGGCAAAGGGACGGGGGGTCTTTATGGGCCACTTCTGGCAGAGGGTCAACTCGTGCTCTTTGCCGTCATCCCCGTCTATTACACACACCACGTCATTTATGGTGTATTTGCCGTTGGGGGCAGTCCTCTTCACAGTGCCTGAAAGAGAGGGAGGAATGAGGCACCTGTGCTCGATGACACCGGTCTCCGGGCAGGAAGCGTATATCATGCCCCCCTGCACTCTGTCCCCTGCCTTTACCCTGACGGTCACATCCCATCTGCGCTTTGTATCAAGCTGCTCCATGGATGCACCCTCATATATGAAAGCCCCCATCTGCTCGGCAATGCTTTTCAGGGGGCGCTCTATGCCGTCAAATATGTTGGATATTATGCCGGGGCCTAAGGTAACGGATACAGGCGCACCTGTGCCCTTTACAGGCTCTCCGGGGTACATCCCCCCGGTAGGCTCATATACCTGTATGGTGGTCTCGCTGTCCGAAACGCCTATGACCTCGCCTACAAGCCCCTTATTGCCCACATAGACCATTTCCAGCATGGAGAAGTCCTTGGTGTCCCGCACCTTTACAACGGGGCCGTTTATGGAGTAGACCGTGTTCAATGTTATTCCTCCTTGGGAGCTTTCTTTAAACATCCGTGTCGGTATACAGCGCAGTGCCCGAAGCAAAGCGCTGCTCTTCTTCAAGCAGACGGGAATCAAAGGTGTTGTCACGTATTATGCCTGTGCTCTCATCAAGGAGGCTGTATCCCCCAAGGACAGTGCCGCTGTCACTGCGCACCTCTGATATGCCCGGCGCAGCGGCTTTCAGCGCATCCGCAAGATACATATCACGGGGGGAGAGCATAAGCACGCAGCCTGCAGTATCCTTTTCAGCCCCAAGGCTGTCCGCAAGCTTTTTCTCATACTCCGGCGAGGCAGTGTAGGCATCAATAAGCTGCCTTACCTTGTCAAACACCGCCTGTGACAGCTCACGGCGCCGTGTGAGCACACGCTTCTTTGCTTCAAGCTGTGCCCTTGAGATCTCACGGGCGCATCTGCCCATATCCGCCTTCTTATTGTCGGCAAGATCCCTTTCAAATTCATCCCTTGCGGACTCCTCGGCAAGGGAAAGTATCTCATCGCTTTCGCTGCGGGCGGCGGCAACTATCTCATCCGCCTTATTCTGTGCATCCTGTGCCACGGCAGCTATGAAGCGATCCAGCTTTTCCTGTGCATTATCCATAATAAACCCCTGATGAACATATTCTTCCGGCAGGCT
The DNA here is from genome assembly GCA_002395525.1 of Ruminococcus sp. UBA4240. GTDB lineage: Bacteria > Bacillota > Clostridia > Oscillospirales > Ruminococcaceae > Huintestinicola. The sequence goes on along the minus strand of DGXE01000010.1, from coordinate 44,418 downwards.
CACAGCTCTATCCCTATGGCATCCTTTACATACCTTGAGATAGATGCGGTGACATCTGTGGTGCCGTGCCTGTCGGGTATCTCGGAGATGATAGGCTCCGGGTGGGTAAGGCGCAACTCGTTCACCTCGTCCTCCACCAAGTCCATGGTCTTTTCCGTCATGAGGATTATCCCCACGGTCTTATCCTCCATAGCGGCGTGCAGAGTGTCGAGAATCTCCTCCCGCTCGTGCACCACTACCCCCTCTATGCCCGCAAGGCGCATACCCATGGCCGTGTCGATATTGTCGGAGATGAGGAAGAATCTCATGCTATGCCTGCTATCTGGTTTACCGCCTGTATGATAAGGAAGGCGATGAGGAAGCCGTAAAGGGCAACGCCCTCACCAAGGGCAACGAATATCATGGCTTTACCGAAGGAGCCGGGCTCCTCAGCAACTGCGCCTATGGCAGCAGGAGCCGCATTGCCGACTGCGATGCCACATCCTACGGAGCCTACGCCTACCGCAAGGCCTGCGGCAAGAAAGCCCAGTCCCACAGAGTCCCCGATGACAGCGGAAGCAGCCTCTGTTGTCTCAGCGGATACAAAGGAGCCTATGGGCAGTATGATCGCCAGAAGAAGTATGCCGAAAAATGCTATAAGGTTCAGTATAAGGGCGTTGCGACACTTTGTGCCGTCAGCAGTTGCACGTATCCTTGCGATAACAGGGAGTGTCAGCATAGTTACGATAGCAGCGGGCAGAAGAAAAATATACATAAGTATTCCTCCAATGTTGTACTTTATGGATGTGAAACGAGGATAAGCCCTCAGCTTATCATCTCGTCATAGTTGATGCTCACGGGAACAAAGGGCTTGCCTCCGCCTGTGTAGTAGCGGGAGAACAGCTCGTAGAACTGGAGCCTCAGCACCTGGATCCCCACAAGCAGCCCCTCCAAGCCCATGACAAAGATATTGCCTATGACTATAACCACAGGGGACGCATTCCCGGCCATGCGGGAAAGGGCAAGCACCACGCTCATCATGCCCGCATGGGAGAGGACGAATCCGCCCACTCTTACAAAGGACAGGGTGTTTGTGGCATATCCCAGCAGATATTCAAAGCACTCAAAGAAATTGGATGCGATGAAGTCGCCCACGCTGCCCTCTATCCTGAAGCCCTTGCCCCTGCACAGCTCCGACAGGGGTTCATGCAGGAACATGAGCAGCAGCGGCAGTATTATGAGCAGCAGCACATATGCCGTGCCCCCGGCGGGTATCCCTATGGAGGGGCCTAAGAGCATGAGCAGCAGTGATACGAAGAAAACCATGCCCGCAAGGCCGCTGTTTGAGAACAGCGCTCTGCCCCAGTCCTTCTCCGCAAGCCCCTTGATGATGTTGATGAGCATTGCTATAAGTATGAGCACCACGCCTATGCCGATGGCGGTATAGAGCACTGTGGTTATGTTAGCTATGGTCTTGAAGGGGAGAAATGTTATCCCAAGGGACTCATACACCGGATCCAGCAGCTCCTCGAAGCCGAATACAGAGCCGTAGAGGGTGCCGAATATCATGGAGGATACCCCAAGGCGCTCGATTATGCGCCCAAGCTTTATCTTCTTCACATGACCCAGGAATATGCCTGCCAGCAGCAGCACAAAGCCCTGACCCAGATCGCCGAACATTATGCCAAAAAGCAGTGTATAGCTTATGGCAAGGAATGTGGTGGGGTTTACATCACCCCGCCCGGGCAGACCGTACAGATCCACGAACATAGTGAAGGGCTCGGAGAATTTGCCGTTCCTGAGCTTTACAGGCGGTTCCAGGTCGTCCTTGTCCGTCACCCTGCGGGTGCTTACGGAAACAGGCTCGCTTTCCTCAAATGCAGCCCCCTTGAATATCTCACGGAAGGCCTTCTCATCAGATGCAGGGAGGAAGCCTATGACCTTGAACCTGCCCCCTGTGATGAGCACTTTGCTCCGAAGCTCGAAGGTGTCGTGCATGGATTTGAGCTTTGAAAAGTATCTGTCAAGATCCCCCTTGTGCTCCCCTACACAGGCAGCCATCTTAGCCCTTTCGTCGTTGAGGCTCTTTTCCTCGGCGGCTATGGCATCCTTCAGGTGGGCGACTGCATCGCTCACATTCCCCCTTACATATTCGGGGATGTGTATGCGTTCAAAATACAGGTCGGAGAGTATCTCATCCGTCTCCTCCGCCTCGCTCAGGGGCGCAAAGATGAATCCGTAGTAGTATCCGTTGTCCTTGCCGTACTCCGTGAAGATAAAGGACTTGTCCGCATAATAGGGCAGCTTCTCATAGCTTTCGGCGGTAAATCTGCCGTAGCGGGTCTTGATGTTTTTGCAGGCAAAAAGCTGTTCAAAATCAAAGTCAAGGGAATCCGCACTGCCCCCCGCAATATGGCTTATCTGCTCCAGAACGGATCTGAGCCTTTCCAGCTCCTCCTCCACAGACCGTATTGCCGAAGCTATCTCGGAGGTAGAGGCGTTGAGCCTTTCTATCTCCTCGGATATCGCCCCTGTGCTGCTGTCGGGTATATCCGCACAGTCAGCCTGAGCAAGCTTGACCCCCGACACTGCGGAGATCTCCGAAAGCTGCTTCAGCGGGCGGGTGTAGGGGTTTTCCAGCCTCTCCTGCCGCCTGTTTGAGCCTGTGAGCCGTGCAGTGGCATCCTCCATGTGGAACAGCCCGCTCCTGCTTATGGCGTAGAGTGTCTCGTCAAGAACGCTCTCGCTGCCTTGTATCTCGGTGTACAGCATCCTTTCTATTGATGCCATTTTATCGACCCCCGTAACATATAAGATGGGATTATGCCGTGCTGTCAGTCTATTATAAGTGTTGATATCTCCTCAACAGGCAGGGAATAGCGTATGCCCTCTATCACCCTTATAACGTTGTTTATCTCCGTTTCAAGGAGGGAATTGAAGGTGAAGAACACCGCCGGCGTGGAATTTGCCATGGCAAAGGCGTGCCTTGTGCGGCGGTGCTGCAGGGTCTCCAGCGCCCGCTCCGTGGGCATCTGGGTCAGGCCCTCCCTCTCCATCTCACGGCCGTACCATGAGGCGGAAAGAAGCCTTAAAAAGCTTTCCCTGTCCGGGGCAGCATACATCTCATCCAGCTTTCGCTGGGTGATGTGCTGTATGAGCCTGTCGGTGCTGCTGTCATATTCGGGAACGGGTATCATCCTCGCCCTTATCTCTTCCCCGCCCATGGAAAAATGCACCTTCATGCGGTATGCGTTGATTATGTTTATCATGTCTATGCGCTCCCTGAGGAACTCCTCAAGCTGCACATTGTCCGGGAACACATAGGTGGAATGTATGAGCTTGTCAAAGTAGTCCGTGCGCAGGGCAAGTTCCACCGCCGGGTAGTCTATGCGCCCGCCGTCACGGGGGCGGAACCTTTTCAGCATATCGCCGTACCTGGTCTTCCCCACCACCTGCATCAGCTCATCAAAGGAGCGCACCTTTGCAAGAGCCACCAGGTCAAAGCGGGTATGGCGGTTCATATACACAGGCAGTGTCACTATCTGGTCAAAGACCCCTGAATTTATGTGGGTGATACATTCAAGTATCTGATCCACCTCAGTCTTTCGGGTGATGTAGCTGTAGAAGGGAACGTCCCCCAACCCCTCAAAGGATACTATCTCGAAGTACCTTTCGTAATAGGCTCTGCGCAGAAGGCTCTCAAGCTGCCCCCTGTGGATGTTCTCCCCGCTTATGCCCTCAAGAGGCTTGGCGTAGTGGGTGCTGTCCTTCAGGTACTGTGCCGCCTCACCCACGCCTGTGCAGGATATGAGCTGGGCAAAATCCTCGGGACGGAGCCTTTTGCCGTATATGGCACGGATCTTTGCCATAGTGGCATTCGCCCTGCCCGCACGCTGTTCCTTCATGAAGCACCACCTCTTTCCCTGCCCTTAAAGATAAGTATCCTGCCTAAACAGTACAGGAATCAAATATTTCCTTCGCCCATTTGTCGGAATCAGCCTCAAACTGCCTTTCCATGGCGGCTATCTGTTCATCCGCCTGTGCTTCGGCATCTGCCCGTGCCTTCTTTGCCCTTGCATCGTCTGCGGAATTGAGCTGTGCAAACTCCGCATCCGCACGCTTTGAGGCATCCTCTATCATAAGGCGGCTCTTCTCCTTTGCAGCAGCCACCAGCTCAAGAGCCTCGGCCTCGGCTGCCTCTATCTGCTGTGCGGCACGCCTGTCCGCATCTATTACCGCCTGGATTATCTTGTCCATATTACCATCCTTTGCCGCAGAGCACCCATTCACAAACGGGGCTGCCGTACATCGCCCCTTAGTTTTTCAGGCTGTGCAGGGGTGCGGGTATCTGTCCGCCCCTGTTGATGAAGCGGGCAGGGGAATTGGTGTTTACAGGCATTACAGGGCCTTTTCCGAACAGGCCGCCCCAGTCAAGCTCATCCCCCACCCTGCAGCCGATAGCTGGTATGACACGCACGGCAGTGGTCTTGTTGTTCACCATGCCGATAGCCGCTTCATCCGCTATGATGCCGGAGATCACCTCAGCAGGAGTATCCCCGGGAATGACTATCATGTCAAGCCCCACGGAGCATACCGCCGTCATTGCCTCCAGCTTTTCTATGAGCAAAGAGCCGGAGCGTGCTGCCTCTATCATGCCCGCATCCTCCGATACGGGGATAAATGCCCCGGAAAGGCCGCCTATGCGGGAGCACGCCATTACTCCGCCCTTCTTCACTGCGTCATTGAGCATGGCAAGGCAGGCGGTAGTGCCGGCACAGCCGCACTTTTCAAGCCCCATTTCCTCTAAGATGTATGCCACGCTGTCCCCTACTGCGGGAGTGGGTGCCAGTGAAAGATCCACTATGCCAAAGGGCACGCCCAGCTTTTCAGATGCCCTGACACCCACCAGCTGACCCACACGGGTTATCTTGTAGGCAGTCTTCTTGATGATGTCCGCAAGCTGGTTTATGTCCGCATCGGGGTACTTTGCAAGGGCGGAGCGCACAACTCCGGGTCCCGATACCCCTACGTTGATAATGCAGTCAGGCTCCCCTACTCCGTGGAATGCCCCTGCCATAAAGGGATTGTCCTCCACAGCGTTGCAGAACACCACCAGCTTTGCCGCACCGAAGCAGCGGTCATCCACCGTAGCCTCGGCGGATTCACGCACTATCTGCCCCATGAGCTTCACAGCATCCATGTTGATGCCCGTCCTTGTGGAGCCGATGTTGACGGAGGAGCAGACGCAGGATGTGGAGGCAAGCGCCTCGGGTATGGAGCGTATAAGCCTTTCATCACCGGCAGAAAAGCCCTTGGGGACAAGAGCGGAATAGCCGCCGATAAGGTTCACGCCGCATTCCTTTGCCGCCCTTTCCATAGTGAGGGCGAACTTCACCGGGGAGCTGTCGCTGGCGGCGGATATCATGGCAATGGGAGTTACGGACAGACGCTTGTTGATGATAGGTATGCCGTAATCCTTCTCGATCTCCTCACCTGTCCGCACAAGATCCTTTGCGCAGCGGGTTATCTTGTCATACACCTTGTCACAGGCACGGTCGATGTCACTGTCGATACAGTCAAGCAGGGATATGCCCATAGTGATGGTGCGTATATCCAGGCACTCATCCTGTATCATGCGTATAGTTTCAAGTATATCATAGACATTGATCATATAATTCTCCGTTCTGGGAACCAGGGGTTAGGAGGGGAGGGAATAGAGGAGCTGACAAAGATTTTCCTGCCTGTTCTCCTCTTTCCCTGCAAAAGCCGTTAGCTTTCTGTTCATTATCGCTGTTCGCAGAGGATATAGGCTGCGGTCAGCATTTCTAACCTCTAACCTCTAACCTCTCAACCCTTTCTCCTGACCCGCTTCCCTCTTTATGTCCCCGTGCATATCAGCAGTCCGGAACAAAGCTGTCACTAAATGCTGTGCATCGTGTTGAATATGTCCTCATGCATGGTGTGGATCTTAAGCCCCAGACTGTCACCCAGAGCGGAGAGCCTGTCCTGCAGATCCGAAAATGCCACAGAAATTGAGGTTATGTCCACAAGCATGACCATGGCGAACATATCCTGCAAAACGCTCTGTGTCACCTCGCATACGTTTGCATTGCACTCTGAGCATATGGTGCTCACCTTTGCAAGTATGCCCACAGCATCCTTGCCCACAACTGTAATTACAGCCCGCATAATATTCTCCTTGATTTTTATTCTGCCGCCAAAGCAGTGTCCGACTTTTCCTCGCCCCTGTACAAAAGCTTCAGTACGATGGGGGTCGCCACAGAGGAAACGATTATAAGCAGTATGACGCATACAAAGTACTTAGGCTCCATAAGCCCCTCGGAAAGCCCCTTCTGGGATACGATGAGGGCTACCTCCCCACGGGTCATCATGCCCACACCCACTTTAAGGGAGTCCTTGCCGCTGTTGCCAAGAAGCCTTGCGGTAACGCCGCAGCCTATGATCTTGGTGAGAAGTGCAACAGCCACAAAGCACAGAGCAAACAGCAGCAAAGATGCGTTCATGCCGTCAAAGGTGGTTTTGAGGCCTATGGACGCAAAGAATACAGGCCCGAAGATCATGTAGGAATTGATATCCACCTTGCGGGCGATATAGTCCGAATCGTTGAGACTGCAAAGGACTATGCCAGCCACATATGCACCGGTGATATCCGCAATGCCGAAGAAGGTCTCCGCCGCAAATGCCATGGCAAGGCACAGGGCAAAGCCGAATATGGGCACTCTCCTGCGGTGGGGATACTTCTTGTCTATAGCCTTGAACAGGTAGTAGGAAAGCATACCCACGCCCAGCGCACATACCAGGAACAGCAGTGTGCTCCACACCACGCTGAGGGGATTTTCCGTCGGATCCTTGAAGCCTATGACGAAGGTGAGCACGATTATGCCTATCACATCATCTATTATGGCAGCGCTCATGATAAGGGTGCCTATGCGCCCTTTAAGGTGCCCCAGTTCCTTCAGAGTCTCCACTGTTATGCCTACGGAGGTGGCAGTCATGATGGTGCCCATGAAGACACCCCTCATAAACTCCTCAGTGCCGAAGTCCGAAAAGCCGTAGAAAGCCCCGTACAGCAGCGCACCCCCCACAAGAGGGACGAACACCCCCACAAGGGCTACAAGCAAAGCCTTGGGGCCGGTTTTCAGCAGCTCCCTGATATTGGTGCCAAGGCCTGCCTCGAACATTATCATTACCACGCCTATCTCCGCAATAAGCGCCAGATAGTCGCTCTGCTGCACGATGCCGAAGACACAGGGACCCAGCAGCAGGCCGCCTATTATCTCCCCCACCACAGAGGGGGCTTTCAGCTTCTGTGCCCCAAGCCCCATGAGCTTTGACACAACGATTATTATCGCAAGATCTCTGAAAAATTCTATCCTGTCCATTACTGCCCTTCTTTCCTACAATACATTATACCATTTTTACATTCTTTTTTCAATGTGATTGTGCATAATTTTGGGAACTGTCACCGTTATTATTTGTAGATATTCTCCAAGGGAGCAGTTTTATGCACATATGCCGCATTTTGTCATCCCGGATGTGACAAATGTGATAATTATATGAAACATTTGTAAAAAGAATGTAACTCACTTGATTTTGGCAGGCAGAGGGAGTATAATCATTTTAGCACTCAAAGAGATAGAGTGCTAATGCAATGCAAAGGAAGTAATATCATGGCTAAAACAAATGAATTCAAGGCGGAATCAAAGCGTTTGCTGGATATGATGATAAATTCCATCTATACCCACAAGGAGATATTCCTGCGTGAGCTTATCTCAAATGCATCTGATGCCATAGACAAGCTGTATTTCAAGTCCCTCACGGATGACAGCGTGGGCATGAGCAAGGGGGACTTTGCCATAGACCTTGCCGTTGACAAGAATGCCCGCACCATCACCATAAAGGACAACGGCATAGGCATGACCGAGGACGAGCTGGAGAACAACCTGGGCATCATTGCAAACAGCGGTTCCTTCAAGTTCAAGTCCGAGAACGAAAAGAACGAGGATGTGGACATCATCGGGCAGTTCGGCGTAGGCTTCTACTCCGCATTCATGGTGGCAAAGAAGGTTGAAGTGCGCTCCAAGGCATTCGGCTCCGACAAGGCATATTCCTGGGTATCCGAGGGCGTGGACGGCTACACCATAGATGAATGTGACAAGGCAGACACAGGCACCGAGGTGATACTCACCCTGAAGGATGATGCAGAGAACGAGAATTACTCCGATTTCCTGGATGACTACCGCATAAAGGAGCTTGTAAAGAAGTATTCCGACTATGTGCGCTTTCCCATTCGCATGGATGTGGAAAAGAGCCGCAGGAAGGCAGATGCCAAGGAGGACGACTATTCCGATGAGGCTTACGAGACCTACACCGAGAACGAGACCCTCAACAGCATGGTGCCTCTGTGGAGGAAGAACAAGAACGAGCTGAAGCCTGAGGACTACAACAACTTCTACAAGGAAAAGTTCTACGACTACAACGACCCCCTCAAATACATCCACTCCAAGGTGGAGGGCACAGCCGCTACCTATGATGCCCTGCTGTACATCCCCTCACAGGCACCCTACAACTTCTATTCAAGGGAATATGAAAAGGGGCTGCAGCTGTATTCAAGCGGCGTGCTCATCATGGATAAGTGTGCAGACCTGCTGCCCGACTACTTCTCCTTTGTAAAGGGTCTTGTGGACAGCGCCGATCTGTCACTGAACATCTCCCGTGAGATGCTGCAGCACGATCACCAGCTCAAAGCCATTGCAAAGAGCATTGAAAAGACCATAAAGAGCGAGCTCTCAAAGATGCTCAAAAACCACCGTGAGGACTACGAAAAACTGTGGAAGGCCTTCGGCATACAGATAAAGTTCGGCGTATACGACAACTACGGCCGTGACAAGGATGCAGTGGAGGATCTGCTGCTGTTCACCTCCTCCGCCGAGAAGAAGCTTGTCACCCTTGATGAATACGTTTCAAGGATGAAGGAGGATCAGAAGTACATCTACTACTGCGCCGCAGAGACTGTGGAAAAGGCAGAGCTTCTCCCCCAGACAGAGCTGCTGCGTGACAAGGGGTATGAGATACTCTATCTGACAGACAATGTGGATGAATTTGCGGTAAAGGTGCTCATGCGCCACGGAGACAAGGAATTCAGGAGCGTTTCCGAGGGTGATCTGGGCCTTGACACCGAGGAGCAGAAGGAAGAGACCAAGAAGCTCACCGAGGACAACAAGGGTATGCTGGATCTCATCAAGGAAGCCCTTGACGGCAAGATCACCGAGGCAAAGATCTCCGACAGGCTGAAAACTCATCCTGTGTGCATATCCAATGCGGGGCAGATCTCCCTTGAAATGGAGAAGATACTCAACCAGAACCCCCAGAACGAGCGTGTCAAGAGTGAAAAGGTGCTGGAGCTCAACCCGGGGCATAAAATATTCTCCGTTATGCAGGGGCTTTACGACACCGACAAGGAAAAGTTCAAGGACTATGCCGCACTCCTCTACGATCAGGCACTGCTCATAGAGGGTATGCCCATCGAGGATCCCCTTGCCTTCTCCGAAAAGATCTGCAAGCTAATGGCTGAATGACCGCAGCATAAGCCTGTACACAAAAGCAAGCCGCAGCACCAACGATGCTGCGGCTTTTTTTCTGCAAAAGGCTCCAAAAAAGTATTGCAAAAAGTATTGCAAAATGCATTGCATTGTGATATAATGATAGCGGGGGGAGAATATGAGGTTTGAATGGGACACTGAAAAGGAAAAAATCAACATCATAAAACACAAAATGGACTTTAGGACCGCAGCATTATTGTTTAATGATGAAAACCGTGTAGAGTATTACGATGATGAACATTCTCAGGAGGAAGACCGGTACAAAGCCATCGGAATAATAGGCAAAACTCTTATGGTAGCTACTGTTGTTTTTACAGACCGGGGAGAGAGTATACGCATCATTTCCGCCCGTAAAGCGACCGAAAAAGAAAGGAGACTTTATAATGATAATTACGCAGGATATTGATCTAAGCCGTGAACTGACAGAGGAACAGCTTAAAATGCTTGAAGCTGCGGAAAACTCTCCCGTTATCACAGATGAGGATGCCCCCGACATCTCCGATGAACAGCTGGCAAGGATGTCACAGCTCATCAGGGAACGGCGGAGCAGGGACACGGCAAAGCAGACCGTTGCCATACGCATCTCACCGAAGGCTCTTGCCACTGCACGCTCTCTCGGGAAGGGCTATACCTCTGTACTCAGCCGCATCCTTGAAAGCACACTGGCAGACAGGGAAAAGCTGAAAAACTATCTGTAAGCGCAAGCCGCAGCACCAACGATGCTGCGGCTTATTTTATCCGAATACTGCGCAGGACATGGACTGGTTGAGGAACTGGTCGCAGTAATGCTCCCCGTTGCCAACGAAGCCGCAGTAGGAATTGCCCAGAGAGGACATTATCCCCAGATACTCGTTGGTAAAGCCTGTTTCCTCAAAAAGCTCATGGCTGAATGACCGCAGCATGAGCCTGTACACAAAAGCAAGCCATAGCATCCAGGCAACTGGATACTATGGCTTTTCTTTTGAAAGTAAGGTGTTGAGGGGCGCTAAACTGTTTTAAGTCGGTTCAACAGTTCTATGATTATACCTTGATCTTCAATCAATGAAATTCCAAAGCACTTTTTCCCTGCATCCTTTATAGAAGAACCGACATGGTATGCCGTTTTTCCATCCAGAATAATGAACCTGTCGTGGAACGCCTGTGTTCTTTTAACCATCAGCTGAGGGTATTGTGCATTAAAATTGGCTATATCCTTATCTGTAAGCTGAGCACCCGGGAATGTATATATTATTACATCTACACCGTTATTCTTCTTCGCAAGCAAGTTTAATGTATCTATGCTAACATACCCGTCAATTAAAATGATCTCTTTCGCGGCTTTCTTTATGATAGATACAATTAGACTAAATGCATCATATATCTGACCATCAAAAAATACTTTCTGTTCGGTTTCCGCGTGATTCTCAATATATTGGAACACCTTATCAAACCTTTCATCCGTGGATTTTTGATATTCCAATTGCTTGAGTTCAATATCAGTAACCTTTTCAAAAAGCAAAGAATTATTAGCTATAAAACGCCGCATTTCAACAAAAGTTCGCATTATCCCTATACTGACATTCACAGCCGCATCACTCTTGAGTACAGCAGATAACATTGATATGCCCTGCTCCGTAAAAGCATAAGGCATATATCTTCTGCCGCCCCTGCCCTCAGTCTTCTCTTTTGAGATGCCAAAACGGCATCTCAAAAACTCTTCTTCGGTCAGCTGAAAACAGAAATCATCCGGAAATCTATTGATATTTCTCTTTACAGAACGGTTAAGAGCCCCTGTTTCAACCTGATAAAGCATAGCAAGGTCACTGTCAAGCATTACCTGTTTCCCACGTATCACGCGTATCAGATTCTTTATTACTTTGGGATCTATATCCACAGGATTTAATTCCGTTGAACTCCCCTGTTCTTTTCTGGCCATATGCCCCCCTTGTATATCATTTTTTTCTCATGCTCCCTTTTTCTTCTGTGATACAGCTTTATCCGAATACTGCGCAGGACATGGACTGGTTGAGGAACTGGTCGCAGTAATGCTCCCCGTTGCCAACGAAGCCGCAGTAGGAATTGCCCAGAGAGGACATTATCCCCAGATACTCGTTGGTAAAGCCTGTTTCCTCAAAAAGCTCATGGCGGAAGATGCAGTTTACGCTGAATATGGCGGACACCGAACTGAAATCGCTCTTTATCCTGCCCACAGTTTCGCTGACTATCTCCCGGACGTCCTTGAGCTCCAGGAGATTGAGCACATCCGAATCATTCACCTGGCGGTAGCAGCACAGGCCGTTGCCCATTATCTCCCGCAGGGATACGATGGAGATGTCGCTGCCTGTCACCCTGCCAAGGGGATTGCGGAAGGTGCGGTTCGATATCTCATCATCCGTGGCACCTGTCAGCTCCTCATATACTATCTTTGCAGGGCGGCCGTTGAGCTCCCCGATGTAGTAGCGGCTCTTGTCGGTCTTGCTGGCAATGAACCTCGTGCCCTCCATGGGGCGGTAGAGGTTTTCCTTGTATACACGCACCTTGCCGCCCTTGTTGCGAATAAAGGCGTATACGTCGGTGTCATCGCAGACCTGCCCGTTGACAGCCACCTTCCTGTGCATTCCTGTGCCGCCTGTCAGGGGTATGCCCCTCCTTTTCAGCACGGATCTCATGGTGGTGAGCACCACCGCATCATTGCCCGTGCAGAAATCTATGCACACGGAATCGCCGCCGGAAAAGCCCGACGAGTTCTTATCAAAGGAAACTATGTCACTTACAGGGGCAGATGACACGTTGTGTACAGCGCCTGTGACCGCATCCACTCCGAAAAACGCCGAGACCCCCACACCGCTTGTCAGGCTCCTGTCGGTGTAGAAATAGCCTGTGGAAGCTATGCAGGGCACCTCCGGGTAGATGTCATGCAGCAATGCCACATTTTTCTCAAAGCTGCCCTCGTCGCTTATCATAATGAGCATATCAGGGGAATCTATGCCCCTTACAGCCTCACGCACATCCCCGGAACTGCTGGTTCCCAATATCTGTTTCATAGCCTTAACTGTTCTCCCCGTCACCGGTCTTTGCAGGCAACGCACATTCTCCCATGTCACATCTGCCGTAGTAGCGGCTCTCTGCGGTCTGCTCTGACTGTACCTTGTCGGAAACAGCCACCTTGATGCGGCCTACGCCGTCCTCTACCTTGCCGTCCAGCATGGCAATGAGGTTATCAATATCCTTGTTGTTAGGTTCCATAAGTCCTCCTTGTGTATAGTTGATGCAGCTGAGCCGCATCAGGGATCATATTTCAAAATCTATGCAGGCGCGCCCGCCCTCAGCTCTGACAGTGGAGATATACGCCCCGAAGGCCTTGTGATCCGGGTGGTTCTGGTAGGCATCAAGGGCAGCCTTGTCCTCGAAGTCGCAGATAAGGGCAATGTTGTAGTTTGTGCTGTCACATTCCGGGGAATTTGTGACCACGCTCATGGCAGCAAGGGAGGGCACAAGATCCACAAGCCTCTGCGCCTTTGCCTTAGCTTCACGGACATTCTCCTCAAGGGGCTTTTCCGTAGTCTTCAGTTTGAACATTACGATATGACGGAGCATTTCTCCGACCTCCTTTTTATGATGGCATGGTTCACTGCTCGATATAGTGCTCGGTGACTGCTCCGAACCGCCTCATGATAAGTCCTGTGACGGGGTAGAAAAGCAGTCCCGTGACATTTGTGATGATAAATTCCGGAAGGTATATATCCCGTATCATAAGCCCTGTGGGGTCATAGTCCCAGATGAAGCAGTAGAATGTGTAGTGCAGCAGCTCCTGAATGAATATGACCGCCGCATCCGCTATGACAAAGCCTATGAAGGTGCGGCGCAGCACATTGCCCGTAAAGAGGGACACCATCATGCACGTCCACATGAGTATAATGGCATTGAGCCCCGGCAGCACATCAAGGCAGACATCGAGGAAAAATCCGCACGCTGCCGCATAGATGGAGGATACAAAGGGATCCTCCCGCATGGAGACACACACTGCACAGGGTATTAGCAGAAGCGCCACCGGCATATCGGTGTTCACAGTCTGCATGAGTATGAATGAGAACACCAGCAGAAAGGCATAGAACAAAGCCCTTATTATGCCGTGTTTTCGCTCCTTGCGCTTTTTGCGGTCGATATTCATAAGGCGGCGGTCAGCTCCGGTCATCGCTCTCACCTATCTTTACGGCGGTAGCCTCGTCAAGTTGATAATCCGTCACTACAAACACCCCTGTCAGCACCTTGGGATCCTCAACGGGGATGATGACCGCATAGCGTGAAAGCCCGCTGTCCTCGATGGCGACCGATTCCACAACGCCTATAAGCTGACCTGCGGGGAAATTGGAGGAGCCTGATGTGACCACGATATCCCCGGGTACAACGTCGGAATCCTTGGGGATGTAATTCATGCGTATCCGCCCCCCGGATGCCGCCTCATATCCCCCGGACACTATGCCTGTGGCCTTTGTGCGCACAGTATATGCGCCCATGGAGGTCTTGGGGGAGTAGAGGGTGCGCACCTTGCAGGTGCCGGGGGTCACATCAAAGCAGACCCCCACGATGCCGTTCATGGTGATGACCGGATCCCCCGGTTCAATGCCGCTGTCAGAGCCCTTGTCCACGGTAAAGGAGGCATAGGGGTCGTTGGTGGTGCGGGCAATGACGGAGCAGGGGGGTGAAAAGGCATAGCTGTCATATTCCTCGGAGAGAGCCAGCATACTGCGCAGGTCGCCGTTCTCCTCCATAAGCTCATCATAGTCTATCATGCGGTTGTACATGGCGTTGAGCTGTTCCCTGAGCTGCTTGTTCTCGTTATAGTACCGCTCCGCATTTATCACCATGTCAAGGGATGTGGATATATTCTGGGAGATGCCGGCGGAAAGCTTTTTCAGGGGGTCGAATATGACCCCGATGATGTACTCCCCCCCGGAGGCAAAGCCCCCTGTGGTGGCAGAATGTATCATGACACCTATCAGAAGCGCTGTTACCGCCAGCAGTATCTTGAATCTCACACTTTCAAAGAAATCACGCATCCTGCTCACCCCCGTTTCAGATGTTAGAATAGATGTTAGATGTTAGAATGAAGTGACAAAGAGGTTACAGCCTGATTTCCTCTCATCGTGCAAAAGTGCTGCCTTTATGAGTGCATAAGGCAGTATGCTGAATTCTCTGTCAACATATCTTACCCTCTGTTTCAGTAATTAGAGATTAGAGGTCAGCCGATTTCCGGCTGCTCTGACAGAGCAAAGCAAGAAAGCCGTTCTTTGTCACGCCCTCTCACCTCTAACCTCTAACCTCTAACCTCTGTATCAGTACGCCTTGCCCCAGTACAGCATTGCCTTTGCAGGCTTGCCGCAGCAGACGCAGACATCAGAGAGTGTTTCCTGCTCGAAGGGTATGCAGCGGGAGCCTACCCCTGTTTCTTCCTTCACCTTGTCCTCGCAGGCCTCATCTCCGCACCACATGGCCTTTACAAAGCCGTCGCCGGCCTTCAGCGCCTCATTTATCTCTTCCATTGAGGTGCAGCGGTAGGTGCGGCGCTCACGGTTTTCAAGGGCTGCCTGGTAGAGCCCCCTGTTCACCTCGTCAAGCTTTGCCTTTACGGTGTCCGCAATGCCCTCCAGGGACACAAAGTCCTTCTGGCGGTTGTGGCGCATAACGATGACGCACTGATCCTGCTCTATATCCTTGGGGCCTATCTCAATGCGGACAGGAACACCCTTCATCTCGTATTCCGCAAACTTCCAGCCGGGGGAGTTGTCGCTGTCATCCACCTTCACACGGATGCCGGCTGCCCTGAGGGCATCGGCTATCTCATTCGCCTTTTCCAGCACACCCTCCTTGAACTGCTGTATGGGCACGATGACTGCCTGTATGGGTGCCACTGCGGGAGGCAGCACAAGACCGTTGTTGTCGCCGTGGGTCATGATGACAGCCCCGATAAGGCGGGTGGTAACGCCCCATGAGGTCTGATGGGGATATACCTTCTTGTTCTCCTTGTCGGTGTACATAATGTCGAATGCCTTGGCAAATCCGTCCCCGAAGTAGTGGGAGGTGCCCGCCTGAAGAGCCTTGCCGTCGTGCATGAGAGCCTCGATGCAGTAGGTGGTCTCAGCCCCTGCGAATTTGTCGCTGTCGGTCTTTCTGCCCTTTACCACAGGCATTGCCAGGTACTTCTCGCAGAAATCGGCATAGACATTGAGCATACGCTCCGTCTCAGCCATTGCCTCCTCTGCCGTGGCATGGATGGTGTGACCCTCCTGCCATAAGAACTCACGGGAGCGCAGGAAGGG
>DGXE01000010.1:0-28454 GCA_002395525.1 Ruminococcus sp. UBA4240 | reverse complement strand
CGCAGGAAGGGGCGGGTGGTCTTTTCCCATCTTACAACGGATACCCACTGGTTGTACAGCTTGGGCAGATCCCTGTAGGAATGGACGATATTTGCATAGTGCTCACAGAAGAGGGTCTCGGAGGTGGGGCGCACGCAAAGGCGCTCCTCCAGCTTTTCGTTGCCGCCGTATGTTACCCATGCCACCTCGGGGGCAAAGCCCTCTATATGATCCTTTTCCTTCTGCAAAAGGCTCTCAGGGATGAACATGGGCATACAAACGTTCTCGTGGCCTGTCTCCTTGAACATCCCGTCAAGTATGTGCTGTATATTTTCCCATATGGCATAGCCGTAGGGGCGTATGACCATACAGCCCTTGACACTGGTGTACTCCACCAGCTCCGCCTTTTTGCATATGTCGGTGTACCACTTGGCAAAATCCTCATCCATGGAGGTTATCTGCTCCACCATTTTTTCCTTAGCCATCACTGTTCTCCTTGCTTTCATCTGATGTATTTGTGCTGTCGGGGGAATCTACGGGCTGCTGCCCGTAGTCCGGGGCGTTTTTAAACAGCCTGTCAACGAATGCCGCCAGCTTCGGCAGCATGAGCATGAGCACATATATGGCTGCCATAGCTCCTAAAGCCCCAAGCATCGCCGCAATACCGCCCATACCCATCACCTCACAGCATCTTTCCTCAAACAGGTCAGGGAGCTGTGCTGCACAGCCTGTCCCCCCGCCTGTTTATGACTAATGCTTATTTTACCATATATGTTTCTATTTTTCAAGTGTTTGGGACTGTTTTTTTCAAGGCTTTGACCCTTTATGAAAGAGGGTGAGCCAGGTTTTAAATGTATATATTGTACAAATATTTTCAACATTTATGTACACGAGTTAAGAAAAATAGTAAATATTACAATTTATTCATATTTTGTACATTTGTTGAACTGAAAAAAATCTTATAATTATACTACGACAAAAAGTGGGCAGGTGTCTGTACATCAGCCCCACAGTAAAGGAGTAATAGTCATGTCCGCAGAATCACTGAAAGTCCTTATCTGTGACGATTCAATGTTTGTAAGGAAAAAGCTCTCCGCAGTCCTCAACAAATGCGGTGTTGAAAGCATAAGCGAAGCCACCGACGGCGAACAGGCAGTTGAGATGTTCAAGAAGGAGCGCCCTGATCTGGTGCTTATGGATATAGTTATGCCCAAAATGACAGGCGTAGAGGCGCTCAAAGCCATTCTGGCGGAGGATCCCAAGGCAAGGGTGGTTATGGCATCCTCCGTGGGCACACAGGAGAACCTGAAGGAGGCTATCACCGCAGGTGCCTTCGATTTCCTTCAGAAGCCCATTTCCGATGCACAGCTTGAAATGCTGATTAACAAGGTCAGCAGGTAAGGGGGATAAAGAATGTTTTCACAGTTTTTTGGCAATTATCTTCTCAACCATGGTCTTGTTACCACAGATCAGCTTTCCGATGCCCTGGCACGCCAGAGCCAGACAAGGGCTAAGCTGGGCGTGCTTGCCATCAACGCCGGGTACATGACACCCGAGCAGGTGGATATGGTGCATATGCAGCAGCAGAAGGTGGATAAAAGGATAGGCGACATCGCCGTTGATATGGGCTATATGACCGAGGCTCAGGTGAATGAGCTTTTAAAGCAGCAGGGGCTTGCCCATCTGCAGCTGGGTCAGGTGCTTGTGGACAGCGGCTATATGACCAATGCACAGTTTGCCGATGCCCTTTTCAACTACAAGCTGGAAAACAGCCTTACCGACATTGACTTTGCCGAGAAGACAGGCAACAAGGTAAATGAGATCGTAACGGCTTTCTTCAAGCTTGACGGGCTTCCTCAGCAGACAATACTCACAGATTATGTGACCTTGCTCTTCAAGAACCTTATCCGCTTTGTGGGGGATGACTTCGTGCCCCTCACACCGGATTCCCTGCCTGTGCTCCACACGGGGCGCTGTGCATATCAGAAGACACACGGGGCACTGGAATCAACTATTGTATTTGATGCTCCCGACAGCGCCTATACTGCATTTGCCTCCCGCTTTGCAGGGGAGACCCTCTCCGATTCCGACGAGATGACCGATGCGGCAAACGGAGAGTTCCTTAACCTTCACGACGGGCTCTATGCAGTGAATGTATCCGATGAGTATTCCGCCATAGTCAACATCGACCCCCAGGAATACGGCAGGGACATCACCTTCAAGGGCAATGTACGCCGCATATCCCTGGTATACCCCTTCGGCACGGTCAATTTCAGCGTGATACAGTAACTCTCTGTAACGTTCAGCCCCCACCATACAGGCGGGGGCTGTGTTTGTCGAAATGCCTCCGATTTGTAGAAATCCGAATCATTTCGACAGACTGGTAAAATATACTTTACGAGGAGGATATAAGATGGGATTATTGAGCAAACTGTTTGGACGTGATAAACAAGAGAATAATCATACTTCTAATAATACTGGTAGTACTGCTATTTATGTAAGAAATGCAGGATTGCAACCGAGTACACCCATTCTCAAGATACACCCTGATGTTCAGAATTTCTTGTGGGTGGGAGACGGTAATAGTAAAAACTATTTTCCGTCTCCTTCAAATAACACAAGAACCGTAAGCGTTCAAGGAATAACAGTGACTATCTCCTTCGAGACAGCCGAAGAACCAAGTTTGATTTATATGGGGCTTCCTATATCTGATTTGAGCGAGAATGTCGAAAGGCCTCCATATTTCCCAACATATAAAGAATTAACGCCAGAGCAGCGCGGCGTTTATTGGAAGTTTCTTGCAAATCCCTATGATAACACAATAGACATTGGATATGTTTTTTTACTGTATTATGGACTTGAACGTTACTTATTGACGGACAATTATGCGGAAGCTATAGATTTAATTCTCAAACTTCGTGATGCTCATCCGAATAAATCGTTCCAGACTTATACTGCAAATGCCATAATTTTAACATGTCTGCAAAGGCAAAGAGCAGATATTGTTCAGAAGTTTATGAATTCGCTGGACAAGGAATATGAATACTGCTTTTCTCCAAATCTGTTTTTATTGTGCAAATATTCTATGGGGTTACCCCTTTCTGGCGATGATGTAGTAAGAATGGCTAAAGCCTTTGAGTTTAAAAAGGATAACTATATCAAGAAGTATCCTGATTTATTTTTGACTACACTATCCTCAAATATAAATAAGATTTATAAAGCTGATACTATTCCGTGGAATAAGTTAATTAAGGTATCGGAATTCAACAAACTCCAAATGGAGGAAACACCCATCTTTGCAAATATATCAATAAGGGATAAATCGATAAAAGTGCCTTCATTGCTTTCCTCATTCATGCTGAAGAAGAACATCTATGATCTTTTAGATAAAACATATGAGGATGTTAAACAACAATTGGCAGAAAAAAGGAAGAATGGTGAGAAGCTCCCTGAAGTCAAGCAGCCCTCAACAATGAAAAAGTCAAATGAAGTTCTTACTTTTGATGATGTGCAGGAACAACAACTGATAAATGCTTATAATGCAGCACGGAACAACTCTCTCAATCAACATTTCGCTTCAATTGCTATACAGGATTTTTATTACAAGTATAGAAACCTTGACAGGAAATATTTAGATAAATGCATTGAATACTGTAAGGATGATATTTCAAAACTACCCGAAATGCAGCGAATATATATCGAAGATGAAAAGAATAAGATTTTATCATATCAATGGTTGTCTCATGAAGAAAAACAAAAGGAATTATCTGATATTAGACCTTTTTATGCTAATATCCCCGCATTTAAAAGGCTTGCCATAATATATGAAAAAGAAAAGGACTATGATAATGCGATTCGTATATGCGACCAAGCCATCACATTCTATTCAGCAGGGGGTATACAATCATTGGTGTTGGAGTTTAATGAGCGGAAGCAAAAATTGTTGAGTAAAAAAGAACAAATGCAATTATCTTGATAAGACACACGTAAATTTGTATTGAACAAGGCTGCACGACCATATCGGTCATGCAGCCTTTTCTTTTATCCTCCGGTCTTTAATGGGATCCATTCACCCCACAAGCCTTTTGTAGCAGGTGTCAAAAGCCTTTAAGAACTCATTGATCTCGTCCTCTGTCGTCAGGTGGCTGAGGCTTATACGCCAGGAGGAGAGGGCGTTTCTCCTGTCCCCGCTGACGGCATAGACCGCCTTTGAGGGGGCACCGTCCGTGGAGCACGCTGACCTTACGGAAACGCACACCCCAAGCTCTGCCAGTGCATCCCTGAACCTCGTCCCCTTCACCCCGGAAACGCTGACATTCAATATATGGGGCACCGCATCAGCGGGGCTGTTGATGACCACAGCAGGATATGTCCCCAGCCGGGCTCTGAGATGTTCATTCATCTGCTTTACATATGCATACCGCTCCGGCAGGCTGTCAAGGGAGATGCTGAGGGCTTTCCCAAGGGAAGAGACAAGGGCAAGGGCAGGTGTGCCGCTGCGGTATGGATTTGCTCCGCCCCCGTGGATAAGGGGCTCCATTTTAACAGAGCGGCTTTTATACAATACACCTATGCCGTTGGGGCCATAGAACTTGTGGGCTGCAAAGGACACAGTGTCGATACCTTCAAAGGAAAAGGGTATCTTGCCTATGGCCTGTGTTGCATCCACATGAAGGACGCAGCCGGGACTTTGCTTTTTTATCTCTGCTATCTCAGCTATGGGCTGCACCGTGCCAAGCTCACTGTCCACCGCAGTGACAGCTATCAGGACAGTATCCTCTCTCACCAGGCTTTTCAGGTGCTCCACATTGATCTTCCCGTCTGTGCCGATGTCAGCATAGTCTATCTCCCAGCCCTGCTCCTGCAGAAAGCCCAAGGGTGCGCTGACGGAGGGGTGCTCCAGTGGAGTGGAAACTATGTGCCGCCCCCTGCCTGCTGCGGCAATGCCCTTTATGGCTGTATTATTGGCTTCGCTGGCACCTGATGTATAGATGATGCCAGCTCCGTCGATACCGAGCTCTGCCCCTATCCTGTCCGTGACCTCCGCCAGCTTCTGACGTGCCGCAGCCCCCAAGGGATGGGCAGAGTTGGGATTTGCAATATATGTCTGCTCGCAGCTCACATATTCCTCCAGTACCTGAGATGCCGCAGGTGTATTTGCTGCATAGTCAAGATAGATCATTGTGCCCTCCCCGCTGCCATTACTTGTCTGAAGCGGATATGATAGTACCGCCCCCAAGCACAGTGTCACCATCATACAGCACAACTGCCTGACCCGCAGTTATCGCCCGCTGGGGCTCATCGAACCTGACCTCTATCCTCCCCTGTCCAAGGGGATAGACCGTCGCCCACTGCTCCTGCTGCCTGTACCTGGTCTTTGCCCTGCACCTCAGAGGCTCCTCTGTTCCGGGAACAGAGATCCAGTTCATATCATCAGCGATGAGGGAGGTGTGGTACAGATGACCTTCAGCTCCCACCACCACGGTGTTTTTCTCCATGTCCTTGCTCACCACATACACAGGCTCCCCTGCGGCGATACCCAGTCCCTTACGCTGTCCGATGGTATATCTCACTGCCCCCCTGTGCCTTCCCAGCACCTTTCCCGACACATCAAGCAGATCCCCCTCCGGATAGCTTTTGCCCGTGTATTTCTCCATAAACCCGGCGTAATCCCCGTCGGGCACAAAGCATATGTCCTGACTGTCGTGCTTGGCGGAGTTGCAGAAGCCCTGCTGCTCTGCTATTATTCTCACGTCAGTCTTTTTCATCTCACCAAGGGGGAATTTTATCCTTGAAAGCTGCTGCTGTGTCAGCATATACAGCACATAGCTCTGATCCTTGCTTTCGTCAAGCGCCTTTAAAAGCCTGTATCTGCCTGAATTTTCATCATAGTCTATCCTTGCGTAGTGCCCTGTCACGATATGGTCAAATCCCGCATCATCCGCATATGCTATGAGCTTGTCGAACTTCATGTAACGGTTGCAGTCGATACAGGGATTGGGGGTGCCCCCCGCCTCATAGGTCCTTATGAACTTCTCGATTATCTTCTCCTTGAACCCCTCGGTAAAGTCTATGACCTCATAGGGGATATCCAAAGTGAATGCCACATCGCTTGCGTCATCAATATCCTTCTGGGAACAGCAGGTATGGAAGGAGCACAGCCCTATGTCGGGATTTCTGAAAAGCCGCATGGTGACACCCATGCACCTGTACCCCTCCCGGGTCATGAGATATGCCGCCACGGAGGAATCCACCCCTCCGCTCATTGCTATTACTGCGCTTTTATCTCTCTGCATAACTATGCTCCGTTTCACATCCGGCAATGCCCCTGCCTGCACACGGGCAGACGTTATTCGTAGTTTTTAAGGTCGGGCAGCTCATCAAGGGTAAGTGTGCGGTCGTGATTATACGCCTTGATAAGTGTCTCAAAGGAGGTGTATTCATCGTTTACCACAACGCCCAGCTTCAGGGCAAAGGGCTCTGCCCATGTGCCCCAGAAGAGCCAGCGTGCGTTGTCCTCAAACACCTTGTCCGGGTCCATTACGCAGCCGTTTTCGGAGAGGGCGACCAGCTTTGTGGCATCGCCGTAGTTGTATGCCAGATCCGTGAACTGCGCTGACTGGGAGGTATCCACCAGATTGCCCGCATAGATGTCAGTGCTTACTATGTCAACAGTCTCGTCACCGGGATACCAGTCCTTATTCTGGGCGTTCCACATCCAGATGAGGTTTGTAAGGCCGTGTTCGTTGGTCATCTTGTCGTACATCACGTTCCACAGCTTCTTGTAGCTTTCAGGCTCGCAGTCGCCCCACCAGAACCAGCCGCCCGATGCCTCGTGGAGGGGTCTCCAAATCACAGGGACACCTGCATCACGCAAGCGTGCCAGCTCGTTTGAAATATTGTCTATGTCGTCCATGAGGAGCTGATAGCCTGTCTCGTCCTCGCCGTTCATTATCTTGTCAAGGTCTATCTTTGAGTCTTCCTTGTAGAAGGAGGAGTACCAGGGATGTCCCTCGGTGTTGAGGGCATACTCCCCGGGGCTTCTCCAGTGCCAGCAGAGCTGAACTATGCCCCCTGCGTTGTTGTACCAGTCGTAGGCATACTCCACGGTGCGGCACTCGCTGCCGTGCTCCTTGCTGCCAAGAGAATAGTCCATCATGTCCATGCCCAGTACGGCAAATGTCTTTCCTGTCTTTGCAGTCAGCTTCTCGTATTCCTTTGAGAGCCTGCCCTCGTCGGCGTACTGGCCTGTAAGGGAGTATTTGCCGTATATGTCGCACAGGAACTTGTAGAGCTTCTTTGTGTGGTCATCTGCGTTGGGATTGGAAAGGGGCTTTTCTACGTTATAGACATCCTCGGTAATGGGGTGTGCCGCCTTTTCGATCACGATGCAGTCCATATCTATGTAGCCCCATGAGGGGGTGACGGACAGGGTGTGCTCCCCTGCGGCAAGGCGGATATTGTAAAGGTATGCGTCCCCGAAAAGCCCTTCGGAAAGGGTGGTGAAATCCCCCACCTTCATATCGTCTATGAGGAAGTTATTCACCCTGTTGCCGCCGCTGCCTCTGGAAACGATATTTATGTCATAGAAGCCGGTGTATTCAACGGTCACAGGTATGTCCAGCCTGTCCCCCTCGATGTTCACACCTGTTGCATAGGCGCCCCCCGATGCCTCGGGCAGCTCATCTGCTCTGCCTCCCCCGCTGAAGGTGCCACTCTCACACTCTACTGTAAGGCTGTACCCGTCGGGCACATCCGAGCCTGTGAGGGGATAGTCGGAAAGGTCAAGGCTGTCGTTGAACTCGGTGCGTATGTCACCGTACACCACGTTCAGCGCACCCTCCCCTATCACGGGGGTCGCCTCGCTCTCTGATGCGCCTGTGTCTGCGGCGGATGTGTCCGCACCGCCTGTGCCTGCATTGCCTGTGTCACTGCCCGTTCCCGCTGTCTGGGAGCAGGCTGTGAGCATTACCAGTGCTGCTGCAAGAGCGGCTGTTCTTCTGAATGTATTCATAATTTCTCCTTTCGTCCTTCATGGACTGCGGACAGGGGCTCCCCGCCGCATACTGTTACAGTCTGCTCCAGATGATGTTCTGCAGCTTTCTTACATGGTCGGTGCAGCCCGAATTGGTCTGCTGGATAAAGTAGAGCATGGCAAGCTCCTCCGCAGGGTCTACCGACATATAGCACCCCAGCCAGCCGTCCCAGCCGAAGGTGCCGTCCGAGCACAGCATCCCCGATGCTATGCGGTCTGTCTGGGTTCGCATAAGGCAGTTGTAGCCCTGCCCCTTCATGCTGTCCCAGTCGGCGGTGCGCATAGCCTCCGGGGATAGGGCGTTGGTGTGCATATACTCCACCGTCTTTCGCCCTAAGATATGCTCCCCCTTGTATGTGCCGTCCCCAAGGAGCATTTTCACAAACTTTTCGTAATCGCCTATGGTGGACACCAGCCCCGCACCCCCGGATTCAAACTGAACGGGCTTGTCATAGTCGGTGGTACAGAGGTTATGCCATGAGTACAGCTCCTGTCTGCCGTTGATGTAGTCGTAGCAGGTGGCAAGGCGGGGGTATTTGTCGGGGGTGAGATAGAAAGCGGTCTCATCCATTTCAAGGGGCTCGAAGATATTCTCCTTCAGGTATTCCCCGAACCTCTTTCCGCTCACCACCTCCACCACAGCTCCCAGAACATCCGCAGAAGAGCCGTACATCCACTTTTCCCCCGGGTCGAATGCCAGCGGCACCTTTCCCATTTTGCGGACAAATTCAAGGGTGGGGAGCATCTCCTCCCCCCTGTCGAACTTTGCGCCCTCTGTCCACCAGACCTCACCCATTTTCTGCCCGGAAAGGAAGCTCCCGTCGGGATAGGGTATGCCGGATGTCATGGTGAGCAGATCAGATATGGTTATATCCCGCTTTGCAGGGCGCAGCACATGGCCTTCGGCGACCATAGGGTCTTCAAACTCGGATATGAACCATTTCAGGGGATAACGCAGCTCTATTTTCCCCCTCTCCGCCAGCTGCATTACAGCAGCGGCTGTCACAGGCTTTGTCATGGAGAACATACGGAAAAAGGCATCGGAAGTCATGGGCTTTTTTGAAGCTGCATCCGCATAGCCGTAGGACTCCTCAAATACGGTCTCCCCCTTGTATATCACGGCAACATTCGCCCCGGCGGGTATCCCGTTCTCTATGGCAGGCGCCATATGGGCATCTATCATTTTTTTCAGATCTTTGAACATAACACACCTCATGGATATTGTAGAATGATGCCTGCTTTCCTCTCAGGCGGCTGTGGGACGAGTGTACAGTGTACAGTGTACAATGTACAGTGATTTGACGGAGATTGGGCGGCTTGTTTTCCTCTTTGCCTGCAAAAGCTATGCTTTTGCAGATAATGCTGATAAGCTGACAGCTCTGCGTCAGCTTGTCTTGCTTCTTGCCTCTTGCTTCTTGCTTCTAGCGGCTAAAAATTCCTCTTCTTCTTCACCTTGCGGATGTTTCTCTTCTTCTTTTTCTTCTTCCGTGAGATGCCCACGATTATGCTGTAAATGATCACCAGCAGGATAAATGCCGCCGCTCCTGCGATGAACCAGCCGGAGGATACGAAATTCTTCGCCCTGTCAAGATTGTATCTGAGCTCTGAGCGGGTGACGGTCTCCTGTGCCACAAGGTCAACGGTGCAAACCTCTGTGCCCGAAAGGGACACGGAGTATTCACCCAGCTTTGTCCCCTTCTCCACCGGGGCTGTTATGGTGCGATCCTCGTTGAGAAGGCTCTCATCCACCTTTACCTTCTCCTTGAGCCTTGCTGTGTCAAGGCTGCGGTCCCATATGCAGCTGTAATCCTCTCCCGTCACCAGACGGACAAAGTCGCTGTTGTCCCCATACTTGACACCCAGCTCCCCTACCTCCTTGCCGGAGGATACCACCTGCTTGAATTCCAGTGTATCAAACGCCCATTCGTACAGCATCCTGTGATCGTCATAGTGCTTGTATACCGTATTCCCGTTTTCGTCCGTCAGGGGGGAGCCCAGAGTCACAAGCAGGTAATTGTTGCCGTCCCTTGAGCCCAGAGTACACAGGTTTCTCCCTGATTCGTCCAGGGTGCCTGTCTTAAAGCCCTTTACATACTGGTAATACTCGCTGGATGAACGGTTGAGCATACTGTTGGTGTGATAGATGTGCGCCCAGCCCGCCTCGTGCATATTTGTGGCAGCCATCTCATATTCAGGGGTGCAGGCTATCTCCACCAGCTTGGGGTAGTTGTCCACCGCATACTTTGCTATCTTTGCCATGTCGTTGGCATTGGTGAACTGATTGGAATCATACAGTCCGTGGGGGTTGGTGAAGTTGGTGCCGCTGCAGCCTATGGCCTTCGCCTTTGCGTTCATCATATCCACAAAATTGGATATGCTGCCGCCCCCTACGTTGTAGGCAAGTATCCCCGCCGATTCGCAGGCGGATTTGAGCATGAGGGAGTAGAGCAGGTCCTTTACGGTGGTTATCTCCCCCCGTATGAGCCCCACTGCGGATGCCCCCTGTCCGTACAGCTCATCAAAGACCACAAGGGGAGCCTCGTACTCCGTATTGTCTATGTCGCTCACGTTGTCAAGCACCACCATGGCGGTCATTATCTTCGTAAGGGAGGCGGGGTACATCTTCTTGTCCCCGTTCTTGACATAGACAGTCACGTTCTTGTCAAGATTTATCATCACCGCCGCCTCACTGGATATGTCAAAGTTGGGGGTGAAGGTGATGGCGCCCGAGGGGACAGCCCATACCACCGTGACAACGGCGGTCACTATGCACACGATAAGGGAAAATATACGCTTTGAGGTCATTTTATCAGCTCCAAACAGGGTAGTATATCAGGAACAGTCATCTATTGATTTTTGTACAGTGCCACTATGGTTATGTTATCGGGGCTACCGTTGGCAATGGCACGGTCAACCAGCCATTTCAGCCGCTTTGAAAGCCGCATGGGCAAAGACAGGATATACTCCATCTCCCCCTTTGTCACATAGTCCGAAAGGCCGTCAGAGCAGAGCATTATCACATCTCCCCGCTTGATGCCGTCGTCTATGAGCCTTATATCGGGCTTTGGATCCTCCTGGGTGTTGCCAAGGACGGGGAATATCACATTGCGCTTTTCGTGGGAAAGCTTTTCGGCAAAGGTTATCCGCCCCTCGTCATAGAGCATCTGCACCAGTGACTGATCCACGGAAAGCTGTGTAAGGCTGCCGAAGCGGTAGCGGTACATCCTGGAGTCCCCGCAGTTTATGAGCCTTGCCTTGTTGTTCTCATCCACATACAGCCCGCACAGGGTGGTCTGCATATTATAGGTGTTGTTGCGCATTCCGTCCCGTTTTATGCACTCATGGATCTTCATGGTCTCAGATCTGAGATCTGTCTTTTTATTGAGTGTCACCCGGGAGAGCAGCTCAAGGGAAAGCCGTGAGGCACATTCCCCTGCCTCTTCTCCTCCTACGCCGTCTGCCACGGCGATGATAAAGGGCGGACGCAGATCGCACTCCACCTGTGCGCTGGTCATGACCATATGGTCGATAAGGAATGCATCTTCGTTGTTATCGGCGGCAGCGCCGATATCTGTGATGCCGCAGCAGTAGTACATCGCTATTCTCCGTTTGATAGTATGCGGGGATGCTACCTGATCCCCCTTACAAATGTCTCATATTCGCCAAAGCCCCCGGGATCACGGTCAGCATAGCCAGTCTCACGCAGCACTTTGAGGGCAGCAGTCATGCCGGGGAGCATTTCCCCTGCCGTCAGCAAAGTGCCCGGGTGTTCATCCGTCCCCATCAGACGGTACAGCTCATAAAGGCTCTGTATCCCCAGCACATTCTCTGAGATGCGCTGTGCCATGAGCACCGCCGTCTCCCGGAAATCCTCCGCCCCGCCCACAGCCCTTACAAGCTTTGCACCCAGTATGTCAAAGTAGGTGCCCCCGTCCGTCAGGGAGCGGGCAAAGTACCCACAAATGCTCTCATCGGGCTCATCCACGAAAAGGCAGTGAACAAGTATCAGGGAAAAGCGCCTGAATGCCGCATCCGTCAGTCTCGGATGCTTGGTGCGGCAGCTACCCCTCACCCGATAAGGTGCTGCGCACAGAAAGTCTATCCAACGGTGGTCAAAGTCCTTCAGGAATATCCCCACCCGTGACTTTTGATTGTCGGGGCCTGTGAATATCTCCGGGGTGTACTGGAATATCTTACCCTTGCGCTCCTCCAGCCCTCCGATGACATACAAAAGCTCCGGGTAGCGGGAGATGTCCTCCGTCAGGGGCTTGTACATATCATAGGCACTATGGCTGTCCTCTATCATGTGTATGAACAGCCCTGCGGGCGCAAAGGCATCCGGGTAATCCTCGCACAGTTCCTTTATCTCCGCCGTGAAGTCCTGATGCCGCCCGTAGGTGGAAAAGGCATCTGCGGCAGTGAATATTATACGATCCGTGAGGTAGTCCAGAAACGCCCCCTCACTGCGGTTGTCCCTGTCAAGGGAATACCGCTCCCGTATCCAGTCCGGGGCATCCTCCGGGTATGAGTCCAGAGTGTCCACACGAATGTCAAGGCGGCGCAGCCGCTTGTAGTCCCTTGCCATGCGCCTGTATGCATTTATCATCGCCGGAGACTGCTTGAATGTGCAGAAATTGGCGAGCTGATAGGCTCTCTCCGCCATCCAGGGCTCAGGGGCAGTCATATCCGCTGTCAGCTCCAGAAAGCCTTCCAGGCTCTTTGCCGCCATGTCGGACACCACATCGCTGCGGGCATCATATGTATACACATACAGGGGATACTCCCCCATATTCCTCTCCCAGAAATCCTCGGAGGTCTTAGTGCGGAACCTGCACAGATCACGCATAACACCGGGATCCGGCCTGCTCAGCCTTACACGCCGCACAAGCTTCTCTGCGGCTCTGTCATCAAGATAATCAGCCATAATCCTTTGTTTTTTCTTGCTTCTTGCCTCTTGCTTCTTGCCTCTATTTGTATATGGCCACTACCACACTGTCAGGGCCTGCATTTGATGCCACAGCTCCACCAAGGGTGAACTCATAGGGCACGGGGGGCTTGCCAAGGCGCTTTGTCAGGAGCTTTGCCAGCTCATCACGCTTTTCGGGGAGCCTTGCGCCGAAGACACAGTATTCAGCATCCGGGGTCATGCGCTCACAGACAACATCCGCAAGCTTTGCCACAACATTTGCGTCCCCTCTTACCTTTGCAACGGTCTTTGTGGTGTCCCCGC
Organism: Ruminococcus sp. UBA4240; assembly: GCA_002395525.1. Taxonomy (GTDB): domain Bacteria; phylum Bacillota; class Clostridia; order Oscillospirales; family Ruminococcaceae; genus Huintestinicola. Next base: position 15,210 of record DGXE01000010.1, on the reverse strand, counting down.
CCAGGTATATGATGGGCTTGAACCCCAGCAGCTCCCCGGCAAATGCGGTCATAGTGGAGATACGCCCCGATCTCTTGCAGTATTTAAGGGTATAGCAGGCAAGATATACCTCTGCACGGGAGAATACATCCAGAAGATACTTTTCTATCTCATCGGCAGATACCCCCTGCTCCACCATCTGTGCCGCCCTTATGACGGGGTAGCCGTACACTGCGGAATAGGACAGGGAGTCTACCAGCCTTATCTTCATATCCTTGTACTCAGGGTGCTCATCGTAGAATATTTCACGGGCTCTCACCGCATTTGAATAGGTAGCCGAGCCGTAGGAATTGATGGACACGAAGAATATGTCCGTATAGCCCAGAGCCGCATACTCCATGTACTTTTCCCCGAACTGCACCACATTAAGCTGTGAATGTACGGGCATTTCCTCATGCTCATCCATCTTCTTGTAATACTCCTGGGGGGTGATGTCCCTGTCGTAGAAGCTCTCATTGCCTATGGTGATGGGGAAGCACATAATGTCTATGCCGTACTTTATCTCATCCTCCCTCGACATATCACAGGCAGAATCCGTAATGATCTTTATCTTTTCCATTTGATATTCTCCTTATTCAGTATTACAGGGACTCATCCCAGGAAAACCTTGTAAGCTCTCCCTTAGTTTCCAGCTCCGGGTATCCCCACTGCCTGAGCACCTCATAGGCGGCGATCGCCACAGAATTGGACAGATTAAGGCTTCTCAGTGTGGGGCGCATGGGTATGCGCACACAGTCATCCGGGTGCTTTACCAGAAGCTCCTCGGGAAGCCCCGCATCCTCTCTCCCGAACACCAGATATACATTGTCGGGATAGTGTGCATCCGAGTGGATGTTCCTCCCCTTTGTGGTGAACAGGAACATCCGCCCCTGCACTTTTGACAGAAAATCATCAAGGCTGTCGTAATAGGTTATGTCCAGCTTGTCCCAGTAGTCAAGGCCTGCCCTTTTCAGCTTGCTGTCGGTTATCTCGAAGCCCAGGGGGCGCACCAGGTGCAGCCTTGCCCCGGTGACAGCGCAGGTGCGGGCGATGTTCCCCGTGTTCTGGGGTATCTGCGGGGATACAAGCACGATATTCAGCTTCATGCCGTCCTCCTCGTCAAAATGCTTTGCTCACAGTGCCTCATACCCCAGAAAGTCCTTCTCCTCCCAGAGAAATCCCAGGCATCTCTCAAACATTATCCCCTCACGGGTGTCCGAGCCGTAGCTGTATGTGGTCTTTATGGCAAGCTCCAGGAATGCGGAGGCACGGTTCATGGCAATGGGCAGGCTGTCCCCTTTCAGCAAAGAGCCTGTGAGCACCGCCGCAAACACATCCCCTGTGCCGGGGTAGCCCGCATTCACACGGGCAAAGGGCACCCGCCAGTACATATTGTGGGCGGCATCAAAGCCTGCATTGTAGCTTTCATCCCCGGTGTATACGCTTGTTATCACCACAGTCCCGGGGCCCAGCGCCGAAAGCCTTGCCAGCATACTCTTCACATCGGAGCGGCTGCGTGGGATATACGAAGGATCCTCCCCCAGAAGCATTGCCGCCTCCGTCACATTGGGGGTGATGATGTCTGCGGCGGCTGCCAGATCCTTCATGCGGCGTCTGAGCTCCTCACCGCAGGTGCGGTAGGGCTTGCCGTTGTCCGCCATGACAGGATCCACCACCTTCAGGGCATCGGGGTATGCCTTTATGAAACCAAGGCAGTGATCCACCTGCTCCTTTGATGCCAGAAAGCCGCTGTACACACAGTCGAATTTAGTTCCAAGGCGCTTGTAGTGTGCAAGGGCGGGATCGATATAATCCGTCAGATCCCTCATCTCCACCTCGCCGAAGCCCCCGGTGTGCGCCGAGAGTATGGCAGTGGGCACAGGGCACACCTGCAGCCCCATAACTGACATACAGGGCAGTATCACCGAAAGGGAGCATCTCCCAAGCCCTGAAAGGTCATGTATCGCAGCTATTTTCTTTATCATTGTCTACACTTCTTTTTTATAAGTCATCTTACGGTCACAGCAGCAGCGCATATGACCCGCTTTGCCCCCGCCTGCTTCAGAAGGGCGGCGCAGCTGTCAAGGGTGGCGCCCGTTGTGAGCACATCATCCGCTAAAAGCACTGTCTTCCCCTCAAGGGATACCTCCTCACGGAGATAATACTGCTCTGCGGCTTCCTTCAGCCTGTCCCCGGCGGAAAGGGTGTGCTGTTCGCTTCCGGGAGTGGTACGTCCCAATATGCTGTCACATACGGGGATATCTGTGCCCTTTACCGTGCTGTCCGCAAGGAGCTTTGCCTGATTGTAGCCCCTTTCAAGGCGCCCCGCCCTGTATATGGGCACGGGCACTGCAATATCTATGCTGTCAAGGAGCCCTGCCGCCGTCAGCCTTTCCCGCAGGATGAGCCCGAATATCTCGGCAGCATCCGCATGGTGCCTGTATTTAAGGGCAAGCACCGCCTTCTGTGCCTTTCCCTCGTAGTATGCGGCGGGGATGCACATATCGTACCTCAGCCCCCTGTCACATATGCAGGAGAGCTTCCCGCACAGGGGACATATGCTGTCATCAGCCCAGGGCACCTCATCAAAGCAGTCCTCACAGCACATGACATCATAGGGTATTATCTCATCGCAGAAGGGGCATCTGTTGGGGAAAAACAGGTCAAGCACATATTTTCCCGCCCCGCCGCCGTTGGAAAGCCTGATGTTATCCATCGTCCTGTATATCCTGTTCCTGTATGAGCCGCTCCCTGAGCGTGGTGTAGCGCAGTGTGCGGCGGTCATTTTCCACCATCATCCTTATGGTGGCAAGAGAGCCTACGATGATGAGCTGCTTTTTCGCCCGTGTTACGGCGGTGTACAGCAGATTGCGGTAGTACAGCTTCTCAAAGCCGTCCATAAGGGGCAGTATCACCGCATTGAACTCATTGCCCTGGCTCTTGTGTACGGTGACGGCATAGGCAGGCTCTATCTCGTCGAGCATTGAGGAGGAATACTTTGCTATCCTCCCCTCAAAGTCGATGAACACGGCTCTTTCAGCACGGTTTACCTTGATAATGGTGCCTATGTCCCCGTTGAATATGCCCTCACCCTTTTCGCTGTCCCGCATCCATTCTATCTCGTAGTTGTTGCGGCACTGCATCACCTTGTCCCCGTCACGGAAGGTAAAGGTCTTGCTCTTTATCTCGTATTTCCCCTTTCCGGGGGGGTTCACAGCCTCCTGAAGGAGCTTGTTCAGCTCCCCTGTGCCGAGCAGCCCCTTCCTTGAAGGGCACAGCACCTGTATGTCGTCAATGGGGGAATACTTATATGCCTTGGGCAGACGCTGTGCGCACAGCTCCCCTACGGTCTGCGCCGCCTGTCTCGGGCTTTTCATGGGCATGAAGAAGAAGTCATTGTCGGTGCGGGAAAGCTCCGGCATCTGCCCTGACACTATGCGGTGGGCATTGGTGATGATAAGGCTCTGTGCCGCCTGGCGGAATATCTCCGTGAGAGACACCACAGAGAGGGTCCCGCTGTCTATCATATCCCTGAGCACATTCCCTGCCCCGACCGAGGGCAGCTGATCCGAATCCCCCACCATGATAAGGCGGCAGGAGAACCGCAGCCCCTTTAAGAGTGCCTCAAACAGCAGCGTATCCACCATGGACATCTCATCCACTATGCACACGTCACAGCTCAGGGGAGAGCGCTCATTGTGGACAAAGCGTGCTGTCCCGTCCTTCCCGTAGGCCACCTCCAGCATACGGTGTATGGTCTTTGCGGGGCGGTCGGTAAGGTCGGAAAGCCTTTTTGCCGCACGTCCCGTGGGGGCGGCAAGCATCACCTTGGCACCCCGCTGCTCAAACAGGGATATTATGGCCTTTAAAGTTGTGGTCTTACCTGTGCCGGGGCCTCCCGTCAGTATGAGAAAGCCCTTTGACAGCGCCAGTGAAATGGCTTCACGCTGCTTTTCGGCATAGGTTATCCTCTTGGTCTGCTCCTCTATGTCTATAAGCTCCGTGTAGTCCGTGCCGTTATCCTTAAAGGCGGTGTTCATCATGTTAAGGCGGGAGGCGATGTAGCTCTCCGCCCGCTCATAGTCGGGCAGCATGGAAAAGCTCCTGCCCTCACGGTCGTATTCATAGAGCCGCTTTTCCTCTATCTCCTCCTGCCTTGACAGGGTAATTTTCTCCACAGGCACCTGCAAAAACTCCGATGCCTTCTGGGACAGCTTGTCCGTGGGCACGCAGGTGTGGCCGTTGTCCGTGTTGCGGCGGATGATGTACTCCACCCCCGCCCGTATGCGCTCCGGGCTGTCACCGGGCAGCCCTAAGTCTGCACTTATCCTGTCCGCATGGGGGAAGTCCACCCCCGCCTCACACAGTACAAAGGGGTCGGACTTTATCATCTCCTGTGCGAACTGCCCCCAGGTCTTCCACGCAGTCATGGCATCTGCGGGGGATATGCCGTACCCGGAGAGGAAAGACATCAGCGAGCGCACGCCGTTTATGCGCATAAACTCGTCGTGTATCTCCTCCGCCTTGCTCTCGCTGACACCCTTCACATCCGCAAGGCTGCGCCAGTCTTGCTCGATCACTTCCAGGGACCTGTCCCCGAATTCGGCTACTATCCGCTTTGCAAGGGTCTTGCCCACGCCCTTTACCGTGCCTGATACCAGGTATTTGAGTATGGCGCTCTCCGTGGCGGGGAGCTTTCTCTCGCAGGCTACCGCCCTGAACTGCTCCCCGAAGCGGGGATCATCCACAAAGGCGCCCGTGAGCCGCAGCTCCTCCCCCTCGTCAACAGGCCCCAGTTCCCCCACAACTGTGGTAAGCTCATCGCCTGTATCAAGATCCAGCACGATGTAGCCGTTCTCCTCGTTGAGGAAGACTATATTTTCAACTGTACCCTCGATCCGGGTGTATTTCTGATTCATTTCAGCCTCTGTTGTCAGCAAGTGATGGGGCGGCTGTGCATAAAACTGTGAAGCAGATGATCACTGTTCACCGCACATCTTTCCTTATCATCGCCCCTGCGGGGAACAGCCGCCCTGTGGTGTTTGCCATGGAAAAAGCCATTGCAGCGTGGCGGGTGTCCTCAATGGGCTCGTTGTCCCCGTTTCGCAGATCCTCTGCGGCAAGGGTCACGGGCACCTGTCCGGGGGCAAGTATCTCCACTGTGTCCCCCCGGTAGAACTTGTTGCGCTGGACGGCATATATCCGCTTGTCATCGCAGCCTGTCACCACGGCACACACATCCCACTCACGGATGTAGGAGCTGTCCTCATAGTGCTGCATACGGTCGATGTCGCCAAAGTAAAAGCCTGTGCAGTATTCCCTGTGGCTCACCTTGAAGACCTCATTGCGAATGCTTTCAGGCAGGCAGTAGTTCTCCGGATCTTTTTCGAGGATATCCGCCGCCATGCGGTAGGCATTGGTGACCACTGCCACATAGTAGGCGGACTTTGCACGCCCCTCGATCTTGAAGGAGGTGACCCCCGCCTCTGCCAGCCTGTCCAGGTGCTCTATCATGCACAGATCCTTGGAATTGAGGATGAATGTGCCCTTCTCGTCCTCGTACACGGGGAAATACTGCCCCGGGCGGGTCTCCTCCATAAGGTGGTAGCCCCAGCGGCAGGGCTGGGCACAGCGCCCACGGTTCGCATCCCGCCCCGTAAGGTAGGAGGATATGAGGCACCGCCCTGAAAAGGACACGCACATTGCCCCGTGGACAAAGCATTCTATGTCAAGGGAGGCAGGGGTCTTTGCCCGTATCTCCGCAATCTCCTCAAGGGACAACTCCCTTGCCAGCACCACCCGCTTTGCCCCCATCTCATGGAGCACACGGGCAGTCTCGTAGTTTACCACCCCTGTCTGGGTGGACATATGTATCTCAAGGTCGGGGGCATATCTCCTCACAAGGGACATTACCCCCATATCAGCCACGATAGCCGCATCTATGCCGCAGTCACAGGCCTGTTTGATAAAGCCCTCAAACTGTGCTATCTCGCTGTTGGAGGGCAGAGTGTTGCAGGTGAGATGCACCTTTACACCCCTGTCGTGAGCCTTCCTTACAGCTTCGGCAAGCCCACGGTCGTCAAAGTTTGCGCACCCTGCCCTCATTCCGAAGTCCCTCTTGGCAAGGTACACCGCATCCGCCCCGTAGTCAAGGGCGGCATCCAGCCTTTCCTCATCCCCTGCGGGGGCGAGCACCTCAAATCGTTTACCCATCAGCCTGTTATCCCCGCCTCTATAAGGTTCTGCTCGTGCTCCGCCAGAGTCTCTGCGTAGAAGAACTCCTCATCCTCGCTGGAGCAGAAGTAGTAGTAATCCGTATCTGCGGGATAGAGCACCGCCTCGATGGCATCAAGGCCGGGATTGCATATGGGTCCGGGAGGGAGCCCCGGCCCCTTGTAGGTGTCGTAGGCATCGCATATTGCCTTTGAATACACCTCAAGCCCCGGCTCCACCACCTCACGCACATAGGCAGAGGTAGGGTCGGACTGGAGGAGGGGATAGTTCTCAGGATCTGCAAGGCGGTTCAGGTACACGGATGCCACCATCTTCATGTTGTACCTGTCCCCTGCCTCACGCTGGACTATGGATGCTAAGGTCATGACCTCCTCAAGATCCATGTCAAGATCCTTCATACGCCCGTAGTAGTCGGGGGTAACACGGTAGTCAAAGTTCTTGAACACCTTCTTTACCACCGTTCTCGGCTCCTCCTCAAGGTAGAAGTCGTAGGTGTCGGGGAAGAAATACCCCTCCATCTTGTAGTATTTCAGGACGTTGTTCTGCACCATGTCCTCAAAGTCAAAGCCTATCTTTTCGGAGTTGAAGGCACGGATGAACTCTGCCTTGGAGCAGACTCCCGCCTCCTCCAGCTTTTCAGCCGCCTCATCAAGGCGGATGCCCTCCGGGAAGGTAAGGGTGACATACTCCCTGTCAGCCTCCACATTCTCCTGCAAGGTCTCGATGATGTCATTATAGGTCATGTTGGGGTTGAGTACGTGTACCCCTGCGATAAAGCTGCCGTCCGCCCCTTTAAGGCGGGAGAACACCTTGAACAGCACGGGTCTTTCGATTATGCCCTCTTGTGCCAGCATATCCGCTATCTCGGAGGAGGATGAATTCTCGGGTATCTCTATATCCACCTTTTCATCTATGCGGTCAAGCCCCAAAAGCTCCTTTGTGACGATTATGACCCCCGCCGCACTCAGTGCCGCCACGGAGATGACCAGTGTCACCATTACAAGGGCAAAGATGACACGGCCTGCCCCGCTCCGTTTTTTGCGTTTCCTGCGGCTGCGGCGGTCTTCCTCCTCATCTTCATCCTCGACATCATACTCTTCTTCGTCCTCGCCGACCTCATCATCCTCGTCGTATTCTTCCTCATCGTCCTCATCATCAGAGGTCTGCTCTATCTCCTCCTCCGGAATGTATACCTCTCCGGGGAGCTCTTCGGCAGCGGGAACGGTATCTCCGCCATCCTGCACCTCTGACTTCTTATCCTTTGAGTCCCATTCGTTGAGAATGTCGTTGAGTTCTTTATCATCCATATATTTCACCGTCCATGTCATCGTGTTTTCGGCGGGGCTTTGCGGCAAATGTGAAAAAGTCGAACAGCACCGCAAATATCCCCAAGGCAATAGTGACCCCGGGGCGCAGTATCCTCTCAGGATCCCTGCTGCTCACCCTCAGCTCTATGCTGTCGCCCACACTGCGGGGCTCCATAAAAGCCCCTCTGTCCGTAAAGGAGCCGGTGTATTCCTCATCCCCGCAGCGGTATGTGACAGTCACAGTCTGTGCATTTCTGCTCCTGCCGTGGTACTCTACCCCGGTGACTGCTGCCGTGACCACCTGATGCTGTGAACTGTCAATAGCTGAGACCAGAAAGCACACATTGAGGACAAGAGCGGTGACAGCAATTATCAGCCAAAACCTTGTTTTCATAGGCAGCCCTTCTCTGTAACAACTGTATCAACAGCCATGTCGTATCTGTCACGGGGCAGGGTGTCTGCAATAAAGGCGCTGCGGCACACTCCCACGGTGTAGATGCCGGGGTGTGCAGCCAGAAACCTGTCGTAATACCCTCCGCCATAGCCTATGCGGTAATGCGCCCTGTCAAATGCCAGTCCCGGCACTATGCACACAGCACGGGAAAAGTCTGTCACCTTCGGGCATATGAGGGTATCGGGCGCAAAGATGCCGTATTTCCCGGGGATAAGCTGTGTATCGTCCGTGAAGGCATAAAAGCCCATGGTATGATCTTTGCCGCACACAGGGGCAGCAACGGTCTTCCCACGCTCCCGTGCTGTGTGGATAATGCCCCATACGGACACCTCCGACCCTGTCGGTATGTAGACAAGCACTGTTTCTGCCTGTCGGAATGCGTCAAGAGCCGCCACATTTTCGCATAGGCACCTGTCCGCATCTGCCCGCACAGCTTCCGTAATGCTGTCCCTCTTTGCCGCAAGCTCCTTCCTCAGAGCCTTTTTTATCTGATCTATCTCTTCCATATGATCTGTGAGGCTATCTCGTCGGCTTTTTCAGCCCCCTTGAAGTACTTTATCAGCTCGTAGCCAAATTCAAGGGATGCACCCGCACCCTTTGCAGTGATGATGTTGCCGTCTGTCACAGCCTGTTCATCCGGGGTAACAGCTCCTGTAAGATACTCCTCAAATCCGGGGTAGCATACAGCCTTCTTCCCCTGCAAAAGCCCCATTTTCCCAAGAACAGAGGGGGCTGCACATATGGCAGCTACTGCCCCGCCCTTTGCTGCAACCGCATTTATAAGGGCATGGACAGCCTCACTGGCATCAAGGTTCTGTGTACCCCTGAGCCCTCCGGGGAGTATGACACCTTCGGCAGCGGCTGCATCCGCCTTGTCTATGGTGATGTCAGCCACCATGGGTATGCCGTGGGAGGAGGTGACAGTCTTCCCTGTGACACCTACTGTAACCACTTCACAGCGGGCACGCCTGAGCATATCAATGGGGGTTATAGCCTCTGTTTCCTCAAATCCGTCAGCTAAAAGTGCATATATCATAATACCGCTCCTTTATTTGTATATATCCTTGTAGATATCCTTTTCCTCTTCCGTAATACTGTATTCCTCTTCATCGCTGTACATATCGGTGCTGCGGGCATCTATCTTGGCGACAGCCTTCCTCACTGCCTTCACCGTCTTTACGATCCCCATGATCACGATGCCTGCGCCAATAAGTCCGAAGAACACACCCATGGGGAGCACGCTGTTATCGCCGTCGGAAACGGCAAGCCTTGACACAAGCACTGAAAAGACCACAAACACGGTGCCAAAGAAGATGAAGAAAATGTTGCGGCTTGTGAGCCTTACTATCTCCGCAAAGCGCATGAACCTTGAAGCAAATGCCCCTGTGTCACGGCCTGTAAAGAGCAGGAAGCACAGTATGCCGTTGTAGACGGCAGTCGCCGCCACAGCGATGAACACCATAAGAGTAAGCCCCGTAAACAGGGTGAGCATGATATCCAGCTCCCCCGGGGCCTTATCCCTTATCTGCATGAAATCATCCAGACGGGGCAGCAGACCCCCTGTGAACACAAGCGCTATGATGGAGGTGACACAATTCACCAGTGCCCGCCCTTTTTCGATGTTCTTAGGATCCATATTCTCCTCCTGTCTGTTCATGGTGAGCAGCTGCCCTTACAGTGCCAGTGCCCTCTCGATGGATGCGTATACCTCCTCCGGGGAGAGCTCCTCTCCGTCCGGAGCACAGGAGATGACCGTCCAGCCGCATCTCTGTGCCGCATAGAGAGCCGCCCTGCGGCAGTGCTCCATATAGGCGGTGTCACTTTCGTGTATGTCCCTGTGTCCCCCGTCAGCCGCATAGCGCTGTGACAGCCGCTTCTGGGACACCTCGACGGGAATGTCAAGGAGTATCACCTTATCCGGACGGGGCAGCCCCATCTTGTCGTACTCATAGTCACGGAGCCACGCTATAAAGCCGTCCCATTCCACTTCCGGGAGCTTTGGCATCTGATGTATGATATTGGAGCTTACGTATCTGCTTGCAAGCACCGGTCTGCCCGAAAGATAGGGCTTTTCCCAGCAGAGCTTGTAGCTTGCGTACCTGTCGGCGGCGTAGAATGTGGAGGCGGCATAGGCATTGACATCAGCCGGATCCCTGGAGAATTCCCCGTTAAGATACATCTTTACAAGCGCTGCCGAGGGCTTGTCATACTCCGGGAAGCTGATGCCCATATACTCGCTGTGCTCACGGCACAGCCTTTCAAACTGAGTGCTTTTCCCGCTGCCGTCAAGGCCGTCAATAACATAAAGCGTACCCACAAATGCCACCTCTTTGCATACATAATCAGTTTATTATAACACATTGCCCCGTAATTTACAAGGACTTTTTACAATTTTGTATATAGTGCCTATTTTTCGGGAATCAGCAGTATTCGGCTGGCTTTCCCCCTCCTTCTTGCCTGTTTTCGTCATTTCGAGCAATTGGTGAATTTGCTGATTTTTGTGCTTTGGATTTGTACATGATGCTGAATATAAAAACACAGGTTGAGAATTTGACCGAAATATACTATAATATTACGCATAACACTCAGATAAGGTGATAACATGACAAGAATACTGGGAATAGAATCCTCCTGCGATGAGACAGCCGCCGCCATAAGCGTGGACGGCCGCACCATACTCTGCGACGTGATAGCATCACAGGCAGAGGAGCATAAAAAATTCGGGGGCGTTGTGCCGGAGGTGGCATCCCGCCGCCACTGCGAGAACATCCTCCCCACGGTGAAAAGCGCCCTTGACAGGGCAGGGCTTACACTCTCCGACATAGATGCCATAGCGGTCACCTATGCCCCGGGGCTCATAGGTGCGCTCCTTGTGGGCACATCCTTTGCCAAGGGGCTTGCCGCCGCATCGGGGAAGCCCCTGGTGCCTGTTCATCACCATGCGGGGCACATCGCCTCCAACTACATCGCACATAAGACCCTTGAGCCCCCCTTCCTCTGCCTTGTGGCAAGCGGGGGACACACTATGATAGTAGGTGTGGATGACTACACAAAATACCGTGTCATAGGCCGCACCCACGACGATGCGGCCGGGGAAGCCTTTGACAAATGCGCCCGTGTGATGGGCTTCCCCTACCCCGGGGGAGTGTATGTGGACAGAGCCGCCGCCAAGGGGGATCCGACGATGTACCGCCTCCCCCGCCCCGCTGTGGAGGGCTCGGAGTATGACTTTTCCTTTTCGGGGCTGAAGACTGCCGTCATTAACCTTGTCCACAATGCGGCACAGAAGGGGGAGACCCTTGACAACGATTCCCTTGCGGCATCGTTTCAAGCCACCGTGGCAGAAATACTCACATCCCGCACCATAGCCGCCGCAAAGGCCTTCGGATATGATAAGGTTGCCCTTGCGGGTGGAGTTGCCGCCAACACCGGGGTGCGCACCACCCTGAAAGCTGCCTGCGACAAGGCGGGCTTCGGCTTCTATGTGCCCCCTGTGTCCCTGTGCGGTGACAACGGCTCCATGATAGCCTGCCAGGGATACTATGACTTCATCGCCGGCAAACGAGCAGGGGCGGATCTCAACGCCCTTGCGACCATGCCGCTTGACAGTGCCATGCAGCCCCCCTGCGGCAGTGCCCCGTAACTGTAATATGACCAAGTCAAGCCTGCACAGCAGGCTTGTTTGCTGTTGAAATCTCCAAAAATGGGGAAAGGTAAAAAAAATGCTTGACACAGCCCGAAAGTACTGGTATAATACTTTATTGTGTGATGATATACGGTATACGTGTATCTATCCGCCAATAATATGAAAGGAGATGTATTGATGCCTACTTTTAACCAGCTTGTCCGCAAGGGAAGAGACGTTATCGAGAAGAAGTCCACGGCTCCTGCTCTTCAGAAGGGTTATAACTCCAAGAAGAAGATCGCCATCGACCTCAGCTCACCTCAGAAGAGAGGCGTTTGCACCGCTGTAAGAACAGCTACCCCCAAGAAGCCTAACTCTGCTATGAGAAAGATCGCCAGAGTAAAGCTCACCAACGGTAACGAAGTTACAGCCTATATCCCCGGTATCGGACACAATCTTCAGGAACACTCTGTAGTTCTCATCAGAGGCGGTAGAGTTAAGGACCTCCCCGGTGTGCGTTATCACATCATCAGAGGTACACTCGATACCCAGGGCGTTGCGAAGAGAAATCAGGCCAGATCCAAGTACGGAGCTAAGAGGCCCAAGGCAGGCAAGTAAGACCTGCAAAGACTCATTACCACATGCAACAGTTTGAATAGAGAGCCGTGAAGCACATACGTGCCACGTTTTATATAGCAGGTGCATAGCACCTATGCCTCTCTATGGGACATGACGCAACGTGGATAGCGAGTACCTATGAATTCATTTCTATGAAGGAGGGAAGTATTGTGCCTAGAAGAGGTAACATTGCCAAGAGAGAGGTTCTTGCAGATCCTGTCTACAATTCAGAGATCGTTACCCGTCTGATCAACAACATAATGCTTGACGGTAAGAAGGGTGTAGCCCAGAAGATCGTATACGGAGCATTTGACATCGTTGCTGAGAAGACCGGCAAGGATGCTCTCGAAGCATTCAACGAAGCACTTGAAAACATCATGCCTCTGCTGGAGGTAAAGGCTCGCCGTGTGGGCGGTGCCACCTACCAGGTTCCTATGGAGGTAAGACCCGAGAGAAAGCAGACTCTTGGCCTGAGATGGCTCACAACTTACGCAAGAGCAAGAAACGAGAGAACCATGAAGGAGAAACTCGCAGCCGAGATAATGGACGCTATCAACGGCGTCGGCGGCGCTTGCAAGAAGCGTGAGGATACTCACAAGATGGCTGAGGCAAACAAGGCATTTGCTCATTACAGATGGTAAAAGCCGTTTGCGTTTGATTTTGGAGGAAAAGCTATGCCAAGAGATTGTACACTTGAAAAGACAAGAAACATTGGTATTATGGCTCATATCGACGCCGGCAAGACTACAACTACCGAGCGTATCCTTTTCTACACCGGTGTAAACTACAAGATCGGTGAGACCCATGACGGTGCATCAACAATGGACTGGATGGAGCAGGAAAAGGAAAGAGGTATAACTATCACCTCCGCTGCTACTACCTGCCACTGGGGCGACCACAGAATAAACATCATCGACACCCCGGGACACGTTGACTTCACCGTTGAGGTGGAGCGTTCCCTGAGAGTCCTTGACGGTTCTGTGACCGTTCTTTGCGCAAAGGGCGGCGTTGAGCCGCAGACCGAGACGGTTTGGCGTCAGGCTGACAAATACCAGGTCCCCAGAATGGTATACGTAAACAAGATGGACATCATGGGTGCAAACTTCTATCATGTTCTTGACATGATCCATGACCGTCTTAAATGTAATGCCGTTCCCGTTCAGCTGCCTATCGGCTACGAGGAGGATTTCAAGGGCATCATCGACCTTATCGAGATGAAGGCTGAGATCTACTACGACGACTTAGGCAAGGACATGAGAGAAGAGCCCATCCCCGAGGATATGGTGGAGAAGGCTCAGGAGTATCATGACAAGCTCATCGAATCCGCCGTTGAGATGGACGATGACATCATGACCAAATACTTCGACGATCCCGACAGCGTTACCAAGGAAGAGATAAAGGCCTGCATCCGCAAGGGCTGCATCGCCAACAAGTTCGTTCCCGTATGCTGCGGTACATCCTACAGAAACAAGGGCGTTCAGAAGCTTCTCGACGCAATTGTTGACTATATGCCCTCTCCTCTGGACATTCCTGCTATCAAGGGTGTGAACCCTGATACAGGCGCAGAGGAAGAGAGACCCGCATCTGACAGCGAGCCTTTTTCCGCTCTTGCTTTCAAGATCGCTACCGACCCCTTCGTTGGTAAGCTCTGCTACTTCAGAGTTTACTCCGGTACCGTTGACGCAGGTGCTACCGTGCTCAACGCCACCAAGGACAACAACGAGAGAATGGGACGCATCCTGCAGATGCACTCCAACCACAGAAAGGATATCGACACTGTATATTCAGGCGATATCGCTGCCTGCGTTGGTCTTAAGAACACCACCACAGGTGATACTCTCTGCGACCCCAAGCATCCTATAATCCTCGAATCCATGGAATTCCCCGAGCCTGTTATCCAGCTGGCTATCGAGCCCAAGACAAAGGCAGGTCAGGAGAAGATGGGCGTTGGTCTTTCAAAGCTTGCTGAGGAAGACCCCACCTTCAGAACATGGACAGATGAGGAGACCGGTCAGACCATCATTGCGGGCATGGGCGAGCTCCACCTTGACATCATCGTGGACAGACTGCTCCGTGAGTTCAAGGTCGAGGCAAATGTAGGCGCTCCCCAGGTTGCCTATAAGGAGACCATCAGGAAGGAAGCGGACGTGGATCACAAGTACGCCCGTCAGTCCGGCGGTAAGGGTCAGTACGGTCATGTAAAGATCCGTGTATCCCCCAACGAGTCCGGTCAGGGCTACGTATTCACCAACTCCGTTGTGGGCGGTGCTATCCCCAAGGAATACATCCCCGCAGTTGACAAGGGTATCCAGGGTGCCATGAAGGCAGGCGTTCTCGCCGGCTATCAGGTAGTTGACGTTAAGGTAGAGCTGTACGACGGCTCCTATCACGAGGTCGACTCCTCCGAAATGGCATTCTCCATCGCCGGCTCCATGGCATTCAAGGAGGCTATGAAGAAGGCTGATCCCTGCATCCTCGAGCCTATCATGAAGGTATCCGTATTCGTTCCCGAGGACTTCATGGGCACCGTTATCGGCGACCTGAACTCCCGCCGCGGCGCAATACAGGGTCAGGAGGTAAACAACGGCACTGCTCAGGTAGATGCTCTTGTACCTCTGTCCGAGATGTTCGGCTATTCCAACGACCTGCGCTCCAAGACACAGGGCCGTGGCAACTACACTATGGAGCCTCACAGCTACACCGAGGTGCCCAGGAACGTTGCAGAGAAGATCATTTCCACAAGGAACAAGTCTTCCGACTGATTTCGTTAAAAGAGAGTATATGTAAAATTTCACAATATGTAAAAATTTACAAATTTACTCTTGCTTTTTTCGGAATAATATGTTAAAATTAAAACGATATTTATTATAAAGGAGGAAACTTCCAATGGCTAAGGCACATTTTGAAAGAACCAAACCCCACGTAAACATTGGTACCATCGGTCACGTTGACCA
>DGXE01000080.1 GCA_002395525.1 Ruminococcus sp. UBA4240 | reverse complement strand
GAGCCTCTTTCCAACCTGGATGCAAAGCTGAGAGCACAGATGAGAACCGAGATCTCCAAGCTCCATCAGAAGCTGGGCACCACATTCATCTACGTTACTCATGACCAGACAGAGGCTATGACCATGGGCGACCGTATCGTTGTTATGAAGGACGGCTTCGTTCAGCAGGTAGATACTCCCCAGAACCTCTATACCAGCCCTGTAAACCAGTTCGTTGCAGGATTCATGGGTTCTCCCCAGATGAACTTCATCGACGCAGTTCTCAGAAAGATAGATGACAAGTACACCGTGGAATTCGGTTCCGAGGATACCAAGACCACCCGCGGCAAGAAGTACTATGTTGAGATCCCCGAGGCTAAGGTGGATGACCTGGCACTCAGCGAGCTCGTTGACAAGGAGATCGTTCTCGGTGTCCGTCCCGAGGATATCCATGATGAGGAGATGTTCCTCTCCGCTGCTAACACCGGCGTTATCGAGGCTGACGTTGAGATCACCGAAATGATGGGCGCAGAGACCTATTTGTACCTCACCTGCGAGGGTATTCCCCTTACTGCAAGAGTTGATCCCAGATCCACAGCCCGTCCTCAGGACACTATCTCCGTTGCCATCGATCCCAACAAGATCCACATCTTCGACAAGGAAACAGAGAAGACTGTTATCAACTGATCTATCACAGAACCGATTCCTCCCCACCGGCAGCGGTGGGGAGGTTTTTGCTGACCGGAGGCAGGAGAAGTAAAGCAAAAAAGAGAACAAAAGGCTTATCATCCGGTATGTACACTGTACATTTGCTCTGCGCCCGCCAAAGAGGGAAACAAGCCGCCCGATCTCCGTCAGCTTGTCTTGCCTTTTGCTCCCGGCGGCTTAAACGTTTTCATTGTCGACCGCCTGTAATCCGCAGTTTCAAGGCGTTTTCCGTGTAGAATTTTATCCAAAAATTGAATATCAAAATTGGTTAAAATATAGATTGTATAATTCCTCTGAGGGTGGTATAATAGCAGGTATAAATTGCGTTATTGTCTTTTCATGCAAACAAACAGAGAAACAAACGGAGGAAACATTATGAAAAAATTATTTGCCGGCATTGCAGCGGTTGCTCTTGCTGCATCCCTGTCTGCCGGGGTCTCTGCGGCTGACTGGTCTGCTGCCACCTTTGCCGACAACGATCCCTCGACCGTGAACATCCTCTCCTATGATGAGGACAGCATCACCTTTGAGGAAGTAAACGACAGCGCAATCACCAAGGTCGCTATCAACCTTGCCGATGTGCTTGAGGATCCCGCTGATCTGGACAGGATATATGAGGGCTCCTGGAAGCTCACATATCACGGCCTTTCCTCCCTTTCCGGCACTGAGATAGGCTGGCTGGGCGGCGGCGCATACTGCGCAACCGGCAACTCCAACTCCCACAGCCTTGCTCCCAACGACTATGACGAGAACGGTGCCCCCATATGGGAAGATGAGCAGACCGTTGAGGATAGCTTCAAGTGGCTCCTGCCCTCCTCCAAGCCTGCATCCATCGAGGATGCTACATTCGTCTTCATGGACTGGTCCGGTCAGCCCCTGAAGTCCAACGGCATAACCATTACCCTTTCCGACTTCGTTCTCAAGGATGCTGACGGAAATGTGATCCCCCAGAAGAGCCTTTCCGCTGCCGCTGAGGAAGCACCTGCCGAGGAGGTCGTTGAAGAGGTAGCTGAGGAAGCTGCTCCTGTTGAAGAGGCTGCTCCCGCCGCTGAGGAAGCTGCACCCGCTCCCGTGGCTGCTACTACATCCACCGCTACCGGCAATGCATCCGCTGCTGCCGTAGCCGCTGTCATGGCTGCTGCTGCTGTTGCCGCTGCTGCAACCAGAAAAAAGTAAATCAGTCTTGAAAAAGACTTAAAAGGAGAAGATAAGTATGAAGTTAAAGAAGATAGCTGCGCTCACCGCAGCAGCTGCTATGGCTATTTCCATGGCTGTTACAGTTTCCGCAGAGACCGTTACCATTGATGATGAGTACCCCGGTCAGTGGGTATCATCCGGTGCCGGTATCAAGAAGGCTGACCTTGAGGCTGTAGGCGGCGACGTCAAGATCGTTCTCGACGTTGAGGTCTACGACAAGTTCGGTCTTGCTGATCAGTACCTGGTACATCCCATCGACTATGATAACGGCTGGGCATCCCGCTCCTCTGAGGAGTACAACTACGAGCATCCCGACACCATCACATCCGACACACTGACTGTTAAGCGTGACGGCTGGATCTGTGTAAACAAGAACGATACTCAGCTTGAATTCGTATATTCCGCTGATGATATCGCAAATCTCGGCGATGACGGTCTGTGCTTCAGCTGCTGCAACGTGATCGTTCACTCCGCTACATATGAGAAGGCTGATGCTAAGCAGGCTACTCTTCAGTGGGTAGGCGATCAGGAGGGCAAGGATTATTGCTTTGCTGACCTGGATGCTGCTGCTCCCGCAGAGGAAGAGGCTGTTGAAGAAGTAGTTGAAGAGGCTCCTGCTGAGGAAGTCGTTGAGGAAGCTGCTCCTGCTGAGGAAGTAGTTGAAGAGGCTGCTCCCGCTGCTGAGCCCGCTCCCGTAGCTACTACCACCTCTACCGCTACCGGCAATGCTCCCGCAATGGCAGTTGTTGCTGTAATGGCTGTTGCCGCTGCTGCTGCAGTTGTAACAAAGAGAAAGTAAGCTGACAAAGCAATGCGAAACTCCCCGTACTTATGTGCGGGGAGATTTTTTCTCAAATTTGCCGGCAGGAAAACTCACATCACATTCAGAAGTTCCTCTTGACAAAGACATAAAAACGTTGTATAATGATAATAACAAAGGAGTGCCACTCACGATCAGCGGTTCTCCTCCAAGTTTAGGTTAAGAAATAACCGTTACTTTGCGAGGGTAGGCGGTTATTTCTTTTTATTAGACAACGTGATCATGATATTGATTATCTGACCTATCAGAGAAAGAAGTGCTATTACCTCTAACACTGTCATTGTCCTCACCTCCGTTTCCGGAGGAAGACTTGAACCGCCAATCGCTTATGTGGGTGACACTCACAAAGTTATTCTAACACAAATGCTTGCATATAGCAAGTTACAATTCGGTAAAAAGCCGGCTCCAGGGCTTGAATGGCTGAAAGATCCCGCTCCGGTGCCCGCAGATCATCAATGTCTGCGGGCATAGTGCGTTATGCTCTTTTTATGCCATATGAACAATTAGGATAAATTCCGAAAAAAACTTTGTGAAAATCGCAAAAAATTTCAAAAAACACTTGCATTTGTGTGGGGTATGTGATATTATAGTGTTGCACAGTTGTTTTTAGCTAAAAACAATTATGAAAATTCAAGGAGGAGATTACAATGAAACTCAAAAAGACACTTGCACTTGCAGGCGCACTTGCAATTGCAGCTTCCGCTGTGTCTGTATTCAGCACAGCAACATCCGCTATCGGTTCTGACAAGATCGATTTCGAGGATGGAGACACCAGCTTCATCTATCTTAACACAGACTCTTCTGACTGTGTAAGCAGCGGTCTTGAGGTCGTTGACTTCAACGGCTCCAAGCAGCTCAAGCTGGATATCCCCAAGAATCAGATCCCCAAGATCTGGTTTGACCTTGACTCCATCATGCCCAGAGATACAGCTGTTCAGATAGGTACTATCGACGTTCAGCTCACTATGGCTCCCAAGAACGCAGGCGAGGCTCTCGGCTGGGCAGGCGGTACCATCGGTTCTGCCGGCGGTTTCGACAGAGAGAAGATGCAGGGCGGTTCCGCTCAGAAGAACCCTGACTGGGCTAACGGCGGTGACTTCACCATCGAGGCTTATGATCCTGATGTAGCTTCTGAGCCTGTTACCACTACCAAGAAGTTCCTTCTTCCTTCCCAGAAGTACAGCGCAGCAGGCACCAATCCCTTCTTCGGTGTAATGGTATGGGCTAACGCTGATGTTGACAGAGTTCTCTACATCGACAATATCGTTATCAAGGACGGCAAGGGCAATTCTCTTCCTCTCGGCGTAGCAGCAGCAGCTGAGGAGACCACCGCAGCTGAGACTGAGGCAGCAGCAGAAGAGACCGCAGCAGTTGAAGAGACTGCAGCTCCCGCAGCTGAGGAAGTTGCTGAGGACGTTGAGGTCGTTGAGGAAGTTGAAGAGGTTGAGGAAGTAGTTGAAGAGGCTCCCGTTGAGGAAGCAGCTCCCGTTGCTGAGGAAGCTCCCGCAGCAGAGGCAGCTCCCGCTCCTGTAGCAGCTACCACTTCCACCAACACCGGCAACACCGGCGTTGCAGCTATTGCAGTTGTAATGGCAGCAGCAGGTCTTGCAGCAGCTATCTCCAAGAGAAAGTAAGCTGTAAAGCTAAACAAACAGCTCCCCGTACTTAGTACGGGGAGTTTTTTTGGGAAAAGCATTGACATCATCGGTGACATCATGTATAATGATATAAAGAGGTGTTTTTTTGTCACGATTTGACAAGCTTATCAGCAGAATATATTCTCTTGATAAAGGTCTGCGGTTTGAGGAATTGAAGAAAGTTCTTGAAGAATATGGATATACCATGAGTTGCCCGGCAGGGGGGAGCAGTCACAGGACTTTCAGGAAAAAGGGGTGTAATCCTATTACCATTCCTGTACATGAACCCATCAAAAAAGTATATGTGCAGTTGGTCAGAGATGCAGTAGAAAGCGGTGAGGAAAAAGGTGAAAATGATCGATAAGTATATGAGTATCCCATATCGTATGGAGATAATACCTGATGTGGAAGAGGGGGGCTATACTGTATCCTTTCCCGACCTGCCCGGGTGTATCACTTGCGGAGAAACACTGGCAGAGGCTGTGAAAAACGCTGATGATGCCAGGAGGACATGGATCGAGGCTGCCATTGAAGAGGGCATTGCGATCCCGGAGGATGTCACCGGATCAGCAGGTTATTCCGGACAGTTTAAACTGCGTATGCCCAAGAGTCTGCACCGCACGCTTGCGGAGCACGCAAGGGAGGAAGGGATCAGTATGAACCAGTACTGTAATTACCTTCTTGCAAGAAATGATGCTTTACATAAGTATCATGCATAGGCGTGAGAACACTGTTTTTATCATCGGATACATGGAGATCCGGTGCGGCAGCATTATGTTCAGATACAGTCCTTCCCGGCTGTAAAGACAGCTCCCCGTACCCAAGGTGCGGGGAGTTTTTTGTAAGTTGATAGTTCTGTGTTTTTGCACCGCCTGAAGCTCATTAGTTTTTCAGCCAGCCGCCGGACGATATTGCCCGATATGCAATATACACCATGGCGCAGAGCCACAGCACTGTCAGCATGACAGCACCCGCCAGCAGGGAGATATACCGTATCTCACGCCTTTTCACGCTGTACTGTGTCTGCCTGAAGCTGCGAACCGCCTTTGTAAGCCCTGTGACCTCCGGGATAAGGCTCACAAGGGGAGCGGCAGGGAGCAGGACAAAGACAAGCGGGGCGCTTTCCTCCGAGACGGTCACATAGCCTGCGGTGGCGAGTTTCAGGAAAAGTGCGGTGACGGCTAACAGCACCGCAGGTATTATAACATAGATGTATTTTTTTATTGTATTCATTTCGTATTCTCCGGGGTCATTCCGTCAGTGCCGTTTCCATAAGCGGTGCCACGATCTCGCCCTATTCTGTAAGCGCCTTGTACATCTTCATAAGCTCCGCCACTATCTCGCTTTCGGTCATATCCTGCCTGAAGCCGTATGTCTGCATAACTGCCCTGTCGTTCTCTTTTCAGGCTGTGCATCTTGCTTTTCAAATGAAAATGTGATATATTTAATAAAACGAGGGTAGGTGATCCTTATGGATAAGAATGAGATCATTTTATATGAGACTGAAGACCACGCTGTAAAGCTCAATGTTAATACCGACGGTGAAACAGTGTGGCTGTCGCTGGAACAGCTCACAGACCTCTTTGATCGTGATAAATCGACTATATCAAGGCATATCAGAAACGTTTTCAAAGAGGGTGAACTTGAGCGAACGGCAACTGTTGCAAAATTTGCAACAGTTCAAACTGAGGGTGAGCGTGAAGTTATGAGAGATATCGAATACTACAACCTCGATGTGATATTCCGTTGGCTATCGTGTAAAGTCTCAGCGTGGTGTTGAGTTCCGCAAATGGGCGAACAGTGTGCTTAAAGACTACATAATCAGGGGCTATGCCGTGAATAATAAGCGTATGAAACAGATAGGTGAGGTAATACGCATTATGAGGCGTGCAGAAAATCAGCTTGATGCAAAACAGGTGCTTTCAGTAATTGAGAAGTTCAACACTGCCCTTGACCTGCTTGATGCCTACGATCACCAGACTCTTGACAAGCCAAAGGGAAACAAGGCTGTTTATGTGCTTGATTATGACGAGTGCAGGAAGGTCATCAGCGAAATGAAGTTCGCATCCGACAGTGCGCTTTTCGGTAACGAGAAGGACGATTCCTTCAAGGGAAGCATCGCCAACATATATCAGGAATTCGGCGGCGTTGAGATATACCCGTCACTGGAGGAAAAGGCTGCAAATCTGCTGTATTTCATAACAAAGAACCATTCTTTCTCCGACGGCAACAAGCGGATAGCTGCTGCCATGTTTTTGTATTTTCTCGACAAGAATGATGCTCTTTTTCTTGATGAAGCCAAGACAGAAAAGGCAATAGCCGACCAGACCCTTGCGGCGCTGACCATCATGATAGCTGAATCTCAGCCTGCTGAAAAGGAAATGATGATAAATGTCATTATGAATTGTATGATAAAATAAGATATGCAGCGGCTGTGCCACGATCTCGCCCTATTCTGTAAGCGCCTTGTACATCTTCATAAGCTCTGCCACTATCTCGCTTTCGGTCATGTCGGGGTTGAAGCCGTATGCCTGCATTACTGCCCTGTCATTGGCTTTGTGGGCTTTGCGCAGCTCCGGGGGCATGGTAAGTTCGTCGTACAGGTCGGCAAGGGATGAATCGGGATAAAGTGCTCTTGCGTCAAGTATGCCCTGTGCGGTCTGCTCTATCTTTGCCTTTTGCTCCGGGGTGGGGTCACACCAGGGGAAGTTGTTGTAGACTATGCTTCCCGAGTATTGGTAACGCATTTCAAGCCGTCCGCCGACAGCACGCATCCATGCATTATGTACAGATGACATCAATACTCCAAAGTGGTAAATCTCAGCACAAGGTATTATTAGTGCACTTCCGTTTATGATAATATCAGGAGAAACATATGATAATGGAATATATCGTCTGCTTTCAGAAGATACTTTCGGTATTGCGATCATTGTTGTTGCTGGCTGTCTTATCTCGCCAAATAAATATGGTGTAGCAGCAAGTGCTAATGTTTGCGGACGGTCACTTGATTTTCTGAAATCTGCAGTTTCTTTGACCCTTTGACTGATGAATGAAGATTTTCTTATCTCAGACGGTGTGACATCAACTAACCACAAGCACCAGCGCTCTATGTTGTTTATAAGTTCGTTACCACCTGCATATTTTCGCACATATTTTAGATTATCGCTACTTTCTTTGATAAGAGTTTCATAATCATTTTTGTCAAGTATCAAATGTCCGTTATCAATAGGCATACTTCCATATATTATTTTAGGTGCATTTGCAGAAAGAGGAGTTGAACGGCTTTCGATTATAATATCATCTGCATTAATGAGATAACCATTGATGTTCTTTGCTTGTTTTATAGTGTCACCATCATAAATTAATTTTTGGGCAGTGCTTTTGGATACACTGAAACCGATTATTACACAATGAACAGCCGCCATTTTTTTATCTGTTTTTTCTTTTTTGCCTTTGTCATTCGTGATAGAGTTATCCCAAGTAAATGTTCTATATGCAAACTCTATATGAATATTATTTTGCATTAAGAATGTCCATAATATTGGTACTTGTTCGCCTTGTGTAATAGAATTGGTAGACACAAACGCAGTTTTGATGTTTGTATTTTGTATGATTTTTGCAGATTTATAATACCATCCAGTAACATAATCAAGATTTCCTGCTCTGCGTATTTTTTTATCAAATAGTTCTAAAATCTCATTTTTTTGTTCTTTGCTTTGCTCCTTTTTTCCCACAAACGGTGGATTGCCCATGATATAATTCAGCTTGTCCTTTGGCACCACATCCTCCCAGTTTATCCGCAGGGCATTGCCCTCCACTATATTGGGATAGGATGTAAGGGGCAGAAATTCCTTGTCCTGTCTGACTATGCGCCTTGTCTGTTCAAGCATCTGGTGCTCGGCTATCCACAGGGCGGTCTTGGCAACGGATACCGCAAAGTCGTTTATCTCTATGCCGTAGAACTGCCCGATGGATACAAGTATCTCCGAGCCGTCTATCAGCCCCTCAAAGGGTATCATCGCCCCGTAGGTGTCCTGCATTATGGCGGCTATCGCCCTGTTTTCCAGCTTTCTCAGCGACAGATAGGATTCCGTGAGGAAATTCCCGGAGCCGCAGGCAGGGTCAAGGAATACAAGGGAGGACAGCTTTTTCTTGAAGGCTTTGAGTGCGTTTATCCGTGCCGCCTTCTGGTGCTTATTGTCGATTATATCGGTGAATTCATCTTTCAGCCCATTCAGAAAAAGAGGGTCGATTACCTTGTGGATATTCTCAACAGAGGTGTAGTGCATACCCCCGGAGCGCCTTGTTTCCGGGTTCAGGGTGCTTTCAAACAAGCCGCCGAAAATTGTCGGGGATATATCCTGCCAGTCGATCTTGGCACTTGCTTCATTTACGATGAGGTGTACTATCTCATCGGTAAAGTTGGGTATCTCAATATTTTCATCTGCAAAGAGACCGCCGTTGACATAGGGGAATGCTTTCAGCTCCTCATCAAGATAAGTATCACGCTCACCTTCGGGGGTGTCCAGCACCTTGAACAGGTCAATGAGGGCACGGCGCACATCCCTCGGGTCAAATCTTGAAAGATATTTCCCAAACTGCAAATGGCTGAATACGGCTGCATCCTCCGCATAGAAGCAGAATACGAGCCGCACGCACAGCTTGTTGAGGGAGGAAAGACTGTGGGGATCCTTCGGATCCTTATACTGTTTCAGCAGGGCATCATATATCTTTCCCACTGCCTCGCTCGCTTTGAAGGAAATTTCCTCCTCCTTCTGCCGCTGTACGCTTTCCGGGTCAACGAGAAAATCCAGCAGATAGTATTCCCTTTCAAAGTCGGCAAGCTTTACCGACAGCGGCTCTGCAACAGGGTTTTCCTCATCGTATATGAGAAATTCCTTGAAATTGCACACCACGATGTATTTCGGGCGTTTTGACACTCCGAGCCACTGGACATACCGCTTTGCCTGTCCGTGAGGGTCAAGCATTGTACCGTCGGACTGCTGCTCTTTTTTACGTATATCAACATGGCTGCCCTTCTGCTCGATAAGCACGGGCACAGAGGGGATATAGCCGTCAATATAGCCTTTTTTGGCAGCGGTCTCCATGGTGATGCGCTTTTCAAACTCGATATATTCGGTCACACGGTCGATACCGAACACATCGTGCAGCAGGTCTATCCAGAACTGCTGTGTCTCCCCCTTTTCGTAGCCCTCTTTTTTCAGCCACTTTTCCGCAAATGCCCTTGCGGCGGCTTTCTGTTCCTTGTCGGTCATGGTATCTCCCCCTTTGTCATAATCATAACACATTCCCGCCAAAAGGTCAACAGGGCGGGGGAGAAAAACATGGCTGCAATTTGACAAATGCTGCTGTAAGTGGTATACTAAGCGTTGAGAACCTGACAGAGAATGATTATGTGAGGTGTGATCATGCTTGAAAACAAACTGAATATAAAAAATTCGGCAGAGCTTGCAAGAGAGGAAGAGCGCATTTCAAAACAGAAAGCCATTGCACTTTTTGAACAGGATATGCTTTCTGACAAAGAAGCAGGAACTCTTGATACACTCATGTTTATCCATAGGATACTTTTTGAGGATATTTATGACTTTGCGGGAAAGCTCCGGACTGTAAACATTGCAAAGGGGAATTTCCGCTTTGCTCACGTTATGTATCTGGAACAGTCCCTCAGGGCAGTAGAAATGATGCCCCAAAGCACCTTTGATGAGATCGTGGCAAAATACGTCGAGATGAACATCTGTCACCCCTTCAGAGAGGGAAACGGCAGAGCCGCACGGATATGGCTCGACCATATTTTCAGGGTCAGGCTGAAGAAAGCTGTTGACTGGAGCCTCATCAACAAGGATGACTATCTTCTTGCCATGGAAAGAAGTCCCGTTCGTTCCACTGAGATAAGTGTTCTGCTTAAAGGTGCCCTTACCGACAGGATAGATGACAGAGAGGTATACATGAAAGGTGTTGACATCAGCTATTACTATGAAGGCTATACGGCTTTTGACATCAATGAACTGAGACAGGATCACAGTAAATGCCTGGATCAGTGAATTGTGCTGCGGCGGCACATCGGGAATGTGCCCCCGGGAATTTTGAATCAGGGAGGTTTTGTATGCCCGGAACAAGAAAAGACAGATCAAAATACAAAATGCTGCACAGACTATTCTTGAAGTCTGAATTTTCCTTTGCCGTTTCGGATCTCTCCCTTGCGACAGGCCCCATGGCGGATCCGTATACGCTTTATAGCCAAGGGGGAAGATCTTATCATACGCCTGAGAGATGACTGCCGTCCGTTAGTATTATCAGCTCATGGACAAGCATGATGAAAAAGGGCTCCTTATCATCATGGGGATAGGACATCAGATACACCACGGCTATGGGTGCCAACAATCTCATCATCCGCATATGAAAGAAATCTGAGGTACAGTAATGGGATCCATATTAAATGAAAAAAGGAGCTTCCCGGCGGAGGAAGGTTCCCTTCAGCAATGTCTTGACTATATAGAGCAAACCCTTGCAGCCGCCGGCAGGTCACGGCGGGAATCCATGAAGGCGCTGCTCCTTGCGGAGGAGCTGCTGCCCCTGTTCATTCAGCACGCCCGCCCCGGGTCGGAGATACAGATACAGGTGCGGCGGTTGCTTGGCAATGTGAGCCTTTCGGTGCGCTGCGGGGGTGAGCCCTGCGTGCTGTCGGAGGTGCAGCCCGTGCAGGAGCTTGCCGCCCTTGAGGAGACGGCGGCGGCGGAGGCTATACGCTCCATTCTGCTTAAATCAATGGAGGACGACTTCACCTTTTCCTCAAAGGGGGGTGTCAACCGTGTGTCCATACGTGTGGGGAGGACACAGCGCTCCATGCTGATATTCACTGTGGCAGCCATTGTGCTGGGATTTCTGGCGGGGCTGCTGCTGAGGTCTGTCCCCGGAGACATAGGGGAGTTTATCTCCCTGAACATCCTTGACAGCGCCAAGGGGATGTTCATGAATGCGCTGAAAATGATAATAGGGCCTGTGGTGTTTTTCTCCATAGTGTCCTCGGTGAGCCAGTACAAGGACATTTCCGAGCTGGGGAGACTGGGTGCAAGGATAATGGGGATATACTGCTGCACATCCATAGCGGCGGTGATGATAGCTGTGGGGGCGGATCTGATAATGCATCCCGGGGTGCCGGGGTTTGCCCTGATGATGTCGGCAGAGGCTCCTGCTGCCGTGGCAGACAGCGATCCGGATATCTCCCTTGTCAGCGCCATAGTGAACATCGTGCCCTCAAACCTGCTGCAGCCCTTCATAGAGTCGGACACGCTGCAGCTCATATTCCTGGGTGTGCTGGTGGGCATAGCCCTGAATATGACGGGGGAGCATTCCGCCCCGCTGTGTGAGCTGTTTGAGGGGGCAAACAGGCTGTTTCTGACCATAACACGCATTGTGACGAAATTCATGCCCATTGCCGTGTTCTGCGCTATAGCAAGCATGACCCTCTATATGGACACGAAGGCACTCACATCCATGCTGAGCTTTGTGGCTGCGCATTTCCTTGCTGTTATTATGATGCTCCTTTTCTACGGGGTGATGATACTTGTGCTGGCAAGGCTCAATCCCCTGAACTTCTACAGGAACAACCGGGAGGGGATGCTCACCAGCATGGCGCTCTCCTCAAGCTCGGCGGCGCTGCCCGTCAACCTGAGGACGTGTACGGACAAAATGGGCATCTCCCCCAAGATAGCAAGCTTCTCCATACCCCTTGGTGCAACGGTCAATATGGACGGCGGATGTATATTCATGATGCTGTCATGCATATTCCTTGCCCGTGCCTACGGCATTGCACTGCCCGCCCAGACTCTGGCGGCAATGGGGATCACGGTGCTGCTGCTGTCACTGGGGGCTCCCGGGGTGCCCGGTGCCTGCTTTGTGTGCCTTGGCGTAATACTCACCGATATAGGGGTGCCTATCGAAGCCATGGGGATCATTATGGGGATAGTCCCCATATTGGATATGCTGGACACTATGCTCAACACCACAGGAGATGTGGCTGCTACCCTGATCGTCGCCAAAAGGGAAGGTCTTGTGGACACGGCTGTGTACAACGGCAAAGATGAGTAACGCCCCGGAGAGGACCTGCAGGGACACAGGAAAGATTTGCGCAGCATATACAAAAACCGACAAATTGACTGCTGCCTGAATGTTGTTTGAGTGATACAGCATGATCGGCACCGTTCTGAAGGATAAGTGAAAGCCCCGCAGGGAAGCCCTGCGGGGCGATCTTTCGTATGATCCCATTCGGGGAAATGTTATCTCTTGCTTAACGCTTGCATAACGCAGAACCGCGTAAATAGGCACTTTTATATATTTTTGGGTGCTGTACGGGTGCTACGCAACAAGGCCTACGTGCACTCACACGTTCTTTAGAATCATTCACATAGCTTCAGATATGCCTTCTTAACAATGCCGGCCATCAATTTTCTACGTTGTTCAAGGAAATCGGGATATGACATTTTCTCAAAGTCAACCGGAAGCGCATTTTCTTCGCAAGTCTTCCTATATCCTTCCTCACCGAGCTTCTTACGGTAACCTTCAAGGACGGCACCGAGATCAAAGCATAACCCCATAGACGCAGCAACGCCTCTGAACCATATCGGCTCGGAGGCGTTT
>DGXE01000005.1:28316-114232 GCA_002395525.1 Ruminococcus sp. UBA4240 | reverse complement strand
CAGCTCATTGATGATTATATCTATTTCTACAATCACCAGCGCATTCAACTCAAAACAAAACTGACTCCGCTTGAATTGCGAAGCCAGTTCATTGCTTGATTTAATTTCCCATAGGGGCTTTTTTGTGCTGTACGCACAATGTGGAGCGGTTCAAATAAGGCGGATCGCTTTATTCTTCGGGAGTGCTCAGCACATAGATGGAAACGGGCTTGTTGCCCCACTGGATGCAGTCATCATATTCATCCATGAACAGGTCGACGATTATATCTCCAACCTTTACGGAGTAGCCTGTATCTGCTGCTATCGCATAGCCGTAAACATCGCCGTCATCTGCTACGATGTAAAGCTCGGAGCCGTAGGGGATGATGTTGGGATTAACTGCAACATAGCCCTGGGCTACTGCCTTTCCGGTGGACATGAGCGCACCGGGATTTGCGGTATATGCACAGGCCTTTCCGGTGTGTACGGCGGAATATTCTGTGGGAATGCCGTTAGCATCAAATCTCACCCATGAGGGCACATCAAACTGGGAGATCTGGGAGGGTGCCGAACTGCTGCCTGCAAAACCGTATTCCACAGCCGGGTCTATAAACCCTGCCGCTTCTGTCTGTGCAGGTTCCTCATAGGGGATCATCTCAGGCTCTTCAGGCTCATCCTCAGGAACGTCCTCTTCCTCAGAATCAGTCTCGGGAACATCTTCATCATCGTCATTGGATGCATCGTCATTGGATGCAGTTTCCTCGGTATCCTCAGGCTCATCCTCCTGTCTGTCCTCAGAGGCGGAAGATTCTGTATCTGTCTCATCTTCCTCATCGTAGGATGCAGCAGAAGCGGAGGTGTCCTCATCTTCGGCCTCATCTTCCTCATCTCTCGGAGAGGTGCCCTTCAGGATTATCTCATCCACAGGTTCCTTGGTGACCTCGGAGAAAATGGGATTTGTAGCCACCACTCTGCCGTTTGACAGCTTGTTGCTGACGGTAAGTGTCACAACACCCTTTTCACCCTTGACAAGGAGCTTTTCCTCCCCGTCCTCCAGGGTCTCATCCTCCTGATAAAGAGTCTTGTAGGGGACGGTGCGCACGCTCTTTTCAGTGCTGTAGGTCACTTCGTCCTCATCCGGGGCTGCTGCGGGAGCGGCCTCCTCAACAGCGGCAGTCTCAGCCGTCTTTGCAGTTGTCTGGGCTGAGAAGCTGTCTACCTCCTCTGCGATCTCGGGTGCCTTTGAATGGCCGCCGACAAGCGCTGCCCCCCATATTACCGCTGCGGCTGTCACCGCCGCTGCGATGCGTATCTTATCACTTCGTTCCATTTCACTTTTCCTTTTCATTACATAAACTGCTGCCTGTTATCGGGTCATCCTGACAGCTTATGTCATGCTTTAAGCTGGTTACAAAACGGTTACATTTCAATCAACATTGTAATTATACCGTAATTTTCCCCCAATGTCAAAAAAAACCCTGTTACCGATTTTGTGCAGTATGACCTAAAAAATCCCCCCTTCTTTGAAAAACTGTGAAAAAAATAAAGGTCAGAGGGGGTGGTCTGTAACATTTAGTCTATTTTTTTTGGGGATTTATCACAAACCGAATTTTCAATGCCCCAAAAACCGTCAAAACAGGGTCAATGTATCTTGACCGAAACAAAATGTTCTCAAATGAACGACTGATTGTTCGGAATATTTATACGAACGCACAGAAATATTCGACAAATATCCGCCGATGTTTGTTTTATCTTACAAAAAACGCTGTTAAAGGGCATTTTCCCGGGAAAGGGTGTGAAAAATCAGGAAGGAAAAGGCTGCGTTACACACTCTTTGTTACCAAATTGTAATGATCCGTAATGAATGAGTGGGTCAAAGCTCTTGCAAAGCGGGCGGGGATATGGTATAATCAAAGGCACCAAGTAATGTTAGGGGTTGGAATTTATGGCAGGTTCGGTTTTTGGAAAAATATTCAGGATAAGCACATGGGGGGAATCCCACGGCAAGGGGATAGGCGTTGTCATCGACGGCTGTCCTGCTGGGCTCAGCCTCTGTGAGGAGGATATACAGCCCTATCTTGACCGCAGGAAGCCCGGCAGGAACGAGTTTGCCACTCCCCGCAGCGAGAGCGACACCGCAGAGATACTGTCGGGTGTCTTCGAAGGGGTCACCACAGGCACTCCCATATCCATTGCCATAATGAACAAGACCCAGCGCTCCGGGGATTACAGCGAAATTGCACAGGTGTACCGCCCCGGTCACGCTGACTACACCTTTGATCAGAAGTACGGCATCCGTGACTATCGTGGGGGCGGGCGCTCCTCCGGGCGGGAAACAGCCGCAAGGGTAGCCGCCGGCGCTGTTGCCGCAAAGCTCCTTGGGGAAATGGGCATAGCCGTAAACGCCTATACCCTTTCCATCGGGGATATAAGGGCTGATGTACAAAACGGCGACATTGCCCTTGCCCTGTCCGATCCCCTGTGTATGCCCGACAGCGGCGCATCCCGGAGGGCGCAGGAGTATCTGCGGGGGCTGCGTGAAAAGGGTGATTCCGCCGGGGGCGTTGTGGAATGTGTCATAAAGGGCATTCCCGCAGGCCTTGGGGAAACTGTGTTTGACAAGTACGATGCCCGCCTTGCCCAGGCTGTAATGTCCATAGGAGCTGTAAAGGGCGTGGAGATAGGGGCAGGCTTTGAGGCAGCAGGTAAATGCGGCACCGAGGACAACGACCCCTTCCTTATCTCCGCTGACGGCACGGTCACAAAGGGCTCCAACAATTCAGGAGGTATCCTGGGGGGCATGAGCGACGGCATCTCACCCGTGGTGGTGCGAGCTGCATTCAAGGCCACACCCTCCGTATCCGCTGCCCAGCGCACTGTTGACAAGGACGGTGCAGAGCGTGAGATACGCATAAAGGGGCGGCATGACCCTGTCATCGTCCCCAGGGCTGTAGTGGTGGTTGAGGCAATGGCAGCCCTTGTAACTGCGGATCTCCTCCTTGAAAACATGGCAGCCCGCCTTGACGGCATAAAGCGATTCTATACTAGGTAGCTAGGGGTTAGGTAGCTAGGTGTTAGGCGTCTGGGTGCCAGAAAAGCTGATGATGACTATACAGCTTTACTCCCTCTATCCTGTGCAAAAGCGTAGCTTTTGCAGGAAAAGAAGGACAATCAAAGAGGACAATAGTGACTGATTCTCTGTCAGCTTGTCTAGCCCCTAGCCCCTAACCCCTAGCTTCTAGTTGCACAAAACTGTGACAGGAAATGCAGATATTTATGTATAATATTTTTTCGGCATTTTCTTTGATTTTTCCCCTTGTTGTGGTATAATAAAGACTGGTAAAACCGACAGCTTTTACTTTGATTTCAGCTTTACGGAGTAATGCACCATGAACTATAAGAAAGTGTTTGCCCTATCGTGCGCCTGCCTGTGTCTGCTGACGGGATGCTCCGCCGGCAGGGACAGGGTGATGGCGGAGGAAACTCTGGTGACAGATCCCCTGCCCCAGTCAGATGCCGCTGCAAACACTACTGCATATATAGATATTTCCGACAGGGGCAATACCCCCACGGAGACTGTTTCGGAAACTGTTGCCGGGACAACTGCCGAAACTACGGCAGCTGTGCCGAAGGCAGCCCAGAAGGTGGCGGCAAACACCACCGTGTCTGAGACGGCACCAACGGTAACAACAGCTGCTGTGACCACAGCCGCACCCGTTCTGCCCGTTACCGAGGTGCAGTCGGAGACGGTACCGTCCCCTGTTACCACTGCCGCACCTGTGCCGGAGACCACGGTCACTGCCGAAGCACCCTCCACTGTGGTGACAGCTGACGAACAGACGGAATACGACTACGACTTTTTCAGGAATGACCTGTTCATAGGGGATTCCATTTCCACAGGATATTCCCTCTACGGGTTTTTAAAGGACAAGAACGTATTTGCCAAGGTGGGACTGAACCCCAACACCGTGCTGACAAAGCGGGTGTCCACCTGCTACGGGGATCTGTATGTGGCTGATATGCTCCACTACACCAAGCCCGAAAGAGTGTATGTAATGCTGGGCTCCAACGGCATACAGTGGCTCTCCAATTCCGCAATGATCTCCTCCATTGACAGTCTTGTGGGCATCATACAGGAGGCATCCCCCGATTCAAAGATATACCTCATATCCGTTACCCCCGTAACTCCGGGGTATGACAGCACCGTTGAAGATGTAAACGTCATGGAGAAGATAAACGAGTACAATGCAGACCTGAAGGACTTTGCAGAGGAAAAGGGTGTTATCTTCATCAACGTGGCTGAGGATCTCAAGGACGAGTACGGCTATTTCTCATCCGCATTTGCCGAGTCCGACGGGATGCATTTCAAGCCCGGTGCATACAAGGTAGTGCTCTCAAAGATAGAGAGGACGGTCAAGGAGCTTGACGAGGCAGCCCTTGCCGCACAGGCAGAAGCGCAGGCGGAGGAGACCTCACAGGATATGGAAGACACGGGTGCTGCGAAAAAGGCAGTGAAGAAAAAAACTGATGGCAAAAAGTCCTCCTCCGAAAAGAAGGCGGAGGAAACGACCGTGATCGCAGAGGATAAGACAGAGGAAGAAACATCAGCGGTGAAAAAGGTCAGGAAAACTGTTGAGGAAAGCCCCGAAGAGGGCACACAGGCGAACACGGCGGAGACCGCTCCTGCGGAAGACAAAGAGGGAACGGAAGCTGTTGTTGCCCCCAGTGAGCTTGACATCGCCCTGAAGGAAAAGCCTGCTGCATCCGACAGCTAAGCCTATGGAAAAGAAAAACTACCAGCTTATGCTGGACAGGGAGCTTGAGAAGATAGTCACATCCGGGGCTGTGCCCCGCCTGCTGCTCCATTCCTGCTGTGCGCCCTGCTCCTCCTATGTGATAGAGTACCTTACGGAATACTTTGAGATGACCGTATTCTATTTCAATCCCAATATCTATCCGGAGGAGGAATTTTACAAGCGCATCGACGAGCAGTGCAGGTTCATCGACCGCATCCCCGTGAAGCATCCCATCCACTTCATAGGCAGCGACTACCGCAGCGAGGAGTTCTATGCCGCTGTAAAGGGGCATGAGGGAGATCCCGAGGGGGGAGAGCGGTGCAAAATATGCTACCGTCTCCGTCTGGAGGAGACTGCACGCCTTGCCGCACGGGAGGGCTTTGACTACTTCACCACCACCCTCTCCATAAGTCCCCATAAGAACGCCGAGTGGCTCAATTCCATCGGCGCTGAGCTGACGCAGGAGTACAAGGTGCCCTGGCTCTTCTCCGACTTCAAGAAGAGAAACGGCTTCAAACGTTCCACGGAGCTTTGCAGGGAATACTGCATATACAGGCAGGACTACTGCGGCTGTGTCTTTTCAAAGGCTGAGAGCGAACGCCGCAGGGGAAACTCCTGAAACACAAAGGATAGATGCAAATGTTAGATCTGCTAATCAAACACGAAAAAAAAATACACACCGCCGAGGCGTGTATCATATGCGCTGTTGTGCCCCTGACCTGCAGTTTCTGGCAGTTCGAGCACGTGCCCTCCGCAGTGCTGATGAAGGTGCTGCTGATGATAGCCGCCGCTGTTATGGTGGCTGTGTGGCTGTACACCTCATTTACAAGAGGACTGCTCAACAAGCCGGGGTTTGCGGTGTTCACCGCCCTTTACTGGACCATACCCCCCATAATCGCTGCCATGTCCGACAAGGTGGCAGATGACCCCCGTAAGTTCGACATAAAGCTGTACCTTGCAGGTGAATACAGCAAGCTGTTAGGGCCTGATGCCCTGCTTACAGTGCCTGTGCTCAAAAATATGGACTCCCTCATATCGGGAGTAGTATTTTCCAGCATATGTCTGGCGGTGTTCCTCATAGGGCAGTTCATAGGCTCCAAGCACGGCAGGCTCGCCCCGGAGGCAGTGCCTGCGGATGATGAAAAGACAGCTTCCGCACCTGCATCAGCTACTGCAATAACAGATGACAATGCATGACCTTAACGCAAAAAGATCCCCACCCTTTCGGGTGGGGATCATCGTTTTAGTCAGAGATATAAGGGAGAAGAGCGATATACCTTGCACGCTTGATGGCAACGGTGAGCTCTCTCTGATGGAATGCGCAGGCACCTGTAACTCTTCTGGGGAGTATCTTTGCACGCTCTGTCATGCACTTTCTGAGCCTTGCGGTATCCTTGTAATCGATCCTGTCGATCCTGTCTGCACAGAAAGCGCAGACCTTCTTGCGGGTCCTCTTAGCGCCGCGGGGACCTCTTTCTCTATCCTTTTCCATTACTAAACCTCCTATTCAGCGAAGCAGTTCATTAGAAAGGAAGAACAGTGTTATCGCTGATGACCTCGGTGAAATCACTGAGATCGCCTACGGACATATTCGACTGGCCCTGCTGGCTGTCATGAGCAGGCTGGGAGTTGTAGCCGCCCTGATTCTGGTAGCCGCCTCCCTGATAATTGTTGCCGCTCTGGTAGCCGCCCTGGTTCTGGTAACCTCCCTGATAGCTCCCCTGACTGCCGCCCTGGTAACCGCCCTGATTCTGGTAGCCGCCGTTATAGCCGCCCTGGCCGCCAACATTCTGGCCTCTTGCCTGTGCAGCAGCACGGGTCTCGCCATAGGTGACCTCATCCACCTCGACCTCGGTCACATAGTGCCTTACGTCGGGATGATTGCGGTCCTCATAGCTGTGGGCACGAAGCTCACCCGTCAGGATGATCTTTGAGCCCTTGGAGAAATTGCGGCATATAAATTCCGCAGTGGAACGCCACGCAATACAGGTGATAAAATCAGTTTCCCTCTCACCGTTCTGATTCTGGTAGCCTCTTGTTACGGCCAGTGTGAATCTGCAGGTGGAAAAACCATTAGCAGTCTGCCTGAGTTCAAGATCGTTGGTCAGATTACCCATCAATACAACTTTATTAATCGAACATGCACCTAACATAACACAGTCTCCTTTACCTTAACTTCTTCTTACTTTACTTTGCGATGATCATTGAACGCATAACGCCGTCGGTGATCTTCAGAACACGATCAAATTCAGCAGGGAATTCAGGGGCAGCGGTGAATGTGTAGAGCACATAGTAACCGTCGGCCTCGTCGTTGATGAGATATGCAAGCTTTCTCTTGCCCCACTCGTCAACAGATTCGAGAGTGCCGTTTGCCTCGATCATAGCCTTGAATTTCTCGGTCAGAGCCTTGACAGCGTCTTCGCCTCCGCTGAGGCTGTAAACTACCATTGCTTCATAGGATCCGATATTCTTTGCCATTGTTTTGCACCTCCTCTTGGATTTACCCGCCGCTAAGACGGGCAAGGAATCATTCCCGATGTTATCGGGAAATCATTCTCGATGTTATCGAGAATAGCAAACGTTATTATACCATAGTTGAGCCCTTTTGTCAAGCGGAACAGGGAGCAATTTTCATTGTGCATATCGCCGATTTTGCACTGTTTCCCGCATTTTATAATGTGCAGTTAGGCTGAATACAGCTGTGCAGAGAAAAACCCTCCGTCTGAATCACTCAGACGGAGGGTTGAAGGCTATTCAGTTCATTCCTTTTCAAGCTGCTTGTATACAAGCGCTGCAATTGCTGCACCGATGCAGGGACCTACGATGAACACGATGAGTGCGGGTACATCGATGGAGCCGTTTACTATGGCGTTCATGATCGCAGGGCCTATGCTTCTTGCAGGGTTTACAGAGCAGCCTGTGAGACCTATGCCGATAAGGTGTACAAGCACCAGGGAGAGGCCTATAACCAAGCCGCCGAAGGAGCCGTGCTTTGCCTTGTCACTGGTGACACCGAGAATTGCCAGCAGGAATATGCAGGTCATGATGACCTCAGCGGCGCAGCCTGCAAAAAGGCTTCCGTTCACGCCTGCAAGGCCGTTTGTCCCCATGCCGCCTGTCATGTCGTTGGGGATGATGAGAGTGCAGGCAGAGCCCGCAAGTGCGCCTAATATCTGGGCAATGACATATCCGCAGAAGTCCTTTGCTGTCAGCTTGCCGTTTATAAGCATTGCAAGGGATACAGCGGGGTTGATGTGGCAGCCCGATATGTTGCCGATGCTGTATGCCATGGCAACTATAGTAAGGCCGAATGCAAGGGCGGTGAGCACATATCCGCAGCCGTTTGCGGCGTCGCAGCCCACAAGCATTGCAGTGCCGCAGCCCACGAATACCAGCGTGAATGTGCCGATGAACTCAGCGATGTACTTTTTCATAAATATCCCTCTCTTCTTTTATTTTTACGTGTGCACCTTTCGGCGCACACGTAATAGACTTCGGCTTACTTAGTCAGCTTATTGCCGCACTCCATGCAGAACTTTGCGTTCTCGTTGGGGATCTTGGCACCGCACTGATCGCAGAAGCGCAGTGTGGGCTTCTTGTCACCGGCAGCCTGTTCTTCCTTCTTGTCCGCAGGCTTTGCAGCAGGCTGTGCAGGCTTGTCTGCAGGTTTGCTTGCGGGTGCTGCCTCCACCTTGATCTCCGGCTTCTTGTCAGCAGGCTTGGTGTCAGGCTTCTTGTCTGCCGGCTTTTCGGCAGATGCCACAGACACCACCTCTATGGGCTTGATGGCCTTTACGTCAATAGGCTTGGGAGTAGATACGGGCTTGGGCTTGTTTTCGGGCTTGGCGGCTTCTGCTGCCTTTGCCTTCTCCTCGGCGGCCTTCTTTGCCTCCTCAGCCTTCTTTGCCTCTTCCTCCTTAGCCTTTGCGGCTTCTGCCTCCTTGCGCTTTACAGCCTCGATGGCAAGGCGCTCCTGTTCAAGCTCCTTTGCCTTGTCGTCGTTGTAGCGTGCAAGATCTGCCGCTTCCTTCATCTTGATCTCGTTATTCTTCTTCTGGATAACGCCGATGAGGTTGTTGAGCACGGAGGCAACAGCCTCGACCTGCTTGCCCTTGGTGTTGTTGGGCAGCTCGACTGCGCCCTCCTCGCCCTTTCTTTCAACGGTGAGCTTTGCGCCGAAGATACCTCCCTTGCCCACGAACTTGTCGATCTTGTCAACGGGGATGTTGGAGGTCCCGGCCTTGCCCCTGTAGTAGAGGGTGTCGGGAGTGAGCAGATATGCTTCGTTCACGCTGCCCGCCTCTACCTCGTGGATGAGGATGCCCAGCTCGTATTCGTTCTCGATGGAGCAAAGCTCTGCCTTTGCCAGCTCAAACTGCTTTTCAAATACAGATGCGCTCTTCTCCGTAGGCATATAGAATGTGCCCATGGGGAGACCCTGTGCGATGAGCTGCTCCTCTGCCCTGCTCACGTATTCCGCACGCTGCTCTGTCTTGATGCTCATGATGTGCAGCTCTACCTTGTGTACAAAGTCCTTCTTTGCCTGCTCGTCGATGTCCATGGAGTTTATGTCCTTGATAAGCTCAAAGGACTGTACCTCGCTGAACTGGATGAGATTGCGGGTCTTTGCGGTGAGAGTCTGCTTGTCCGCTTCACGGATGCGCATCTTGACCATGCCCACGTACTTTGCAAGCAGATCGTCGGGTGCGTTGTTCTCGTTTGCGAGCACCTTTTCAAGCAGCACCTGGAGCTCTGCACGGGACATACTCTTTACATTTGCGGTAAGAGCCGAGTAGTACTCCACGTGGCGGCTGTTCATGGTGTCGTCTATCTTCTTCAGGTACGGATATGTGTATTCGGGAGTGAAGTCCCCCTCGGAGATCTTCTCCTTTACAGCGGTAAGCGCCTTGAGATCTGCCTTTTCGATGCCCTCGGTCAGCTTCTTCAGCTCCTCGTTTTCAAGCAGCTTGTTGCGCTCGGTGCACTTCTTCCTTGCTTCCTCGTAGCGGGCGGGCTCCATTGTGGCCTTGCGGCTCTCCAGCCCCTCCATGAAGGTGTCAAGTGCGCTGCGGTCAAGCTTGTCTATCTCGGACATCTGCTTGTCGAATTCAGCTTTTTCAAGATCCTTGATGCGCTTTTCGATCTGCTCTGTGAATACCTTGCCGGGAGCGATATACTCGGGTGTGTCGGCTATCTTCTTCTTCATCTCAAGCAGCTTGTCCTTGGGTGAAGAGCCGATATTTTTGCACAGCTCCTCCAGCTCCTTCTTGATGAGCGCCTCGGTGCGCTTGTCTATCTCGGAGATGTGCTTTGCCGCAAGCTCCTTGTCGAAGTCGCCGCCGGAAAGTGCCTCCTTCAGCTTTGAAAGCTCTGCCCTGGGCATATTGGGGATATTCTTGGACAGATTTTCCAGCTCGGCCTTCATCAGCTTTATCTCTGCGGCGCGTACCTTCTCCGCAAATTCAGCCTTGTTCTCCTTGCGTGCCTCGTAGGCCTCGATATCCTTGGCAAGCTTTTCAAGCTCAGCCTTTTTCAGCTTGTCGATGTCCTTGGTCATGGCAGCAAGGGCATCCTTCTCGATCTTGTCTATGCGCTCGTCAGCCTGCTTGATATACTTGGCAACATACTGTGCCTCGTACTTCTTGTCTGCCAGCTTTTCCTTCAGGGCGGCGGCATCTGCCTTTGCCATCTTTGCCACATCTGCGGCAAGGGTGTCTGCCTCCTTGCGGAATATCTCCTTCCGCCTTGCGTCGATCTTCTCGGTGAAGGGCTTTACCAGCTCCTCTGGGAATTTGCCCTCTGCAAGCTGCTTCTCTATTGCACCCAGCTTGTCAAGGTCAGCGGCAGGAACATCCTTGCATATGCCGGCGATCTTCTCCTTGGTGAGCTCTGTGTCACGGTCAGCTGCCATCTTCTTGTACTTGTCGGTGATGTCAGCGGGCAGCTTGCTTGCTTCAAGCTCCTTGACTATGGCATCAAGAGCGGCCTTGTCCATCTTGGGTATGGTGTCGCACTTGTCGGTGAATGCCTTGTTCTCTATGGCAACAAGCCTGTCGTCAAGAGCCTTGACGTATTCGTCGGTGTATTCCTTCTTGTACTTGCCGTCGGCGATGAGCTTTTTCAGGCTCTCAACCTTTGCCTTGTCGGCGGTGGCTATGCCCTCGAATGCCTTCTTGACCTCAGCCTTTTCAAGCTCTACCAGCCTGTCGTCAAGAGCCTTGACGTATTCGTCGGTGTATTCCTTCTTGTACTTGCCGTCTGCGATGAGCTTCTTCAGGCTCTCCACCTTTGCCTTGTCAGCAGCGGCGATGCCCTCGAATGCCTTCTTCACCTCAGCCTTTTCAAGCTCAACAAGTCTTGCATCAAGCTGCTTGTCGTATTCCTCGGTAAGGCTCTTTCTGTACCTGCCGTCGGCGATAAGCTTTTTCAGGCTCTCAACCTTTGCCTTGTCAGCGGAGGCGATGCCCTCAAATGCCTTCTTTACCTCGTCCTTTTCAAGCTCTGCGGCACGGTCGTCTATCTGCTTTATGTAGGGAGCCTTGACAGCATCTCTGCACTTGATGACAGCTATCTTGGTCTCTATGTCGTCTAATTTCTTGCGGTCAGCGCCCTTTATGCCAGTGGCAAGGATATCAAGCTCCTTGCGGGCAAAGCCGTCACGGGCATCGGACAGCCTGTCGGAGAAGTGGCGCTTGAACACCTCGTCATACTTGCCTGTGTCAAGCTCCTTTTCAAGGGTGTCAGCCTTGGTCTTGTCGGGTATATCCATGAACTTTGCGGACAGGTCGTCAAGCTGTGCGGAGAGTATGCGCCCGTCAACCTTCTTTATCAGGTCGGCAACATCTGTATTGCCCACAGCGGCTATCTTGTCACGCAGCTCCTTCAGCTTTGAAGGCTCCTTTGCATCAAGGGCTTCAAGCACTGTTTCCTTCTGGGTCTTCTGTGCTTCAAGGTCTGTTATCTGCTTTTTAAGGCCTTCTATATCGGTTTTCAGAGTTTCCCTGAAGGCGGCGCTGTCCTTGTCTGCGCTCTCGGTGTATGCCTTCAGCTCTGCGGCTGCGGGCACATCCTTTATCTTGTAGCGTGCGGCTGCCTTTTCTATCTCCTCCAGGACTATCTTCGCCTTGGCAGGCTCCAGCACCAGCTTGCCGTCCTCACCCCTGGCGCCCTCGGGGAGATATGCGTTCCCTAAGTATTCAGCAAGTGCCTTTGCATCAAGGGACTGTACGCCCCAGAAGGCGGATATGTTCTCAACAGCCTCCGCATCAGCGGGGGATGCGGCTCTTGCAAGGTTGAACACTGCCCCTGTTGCAGGCCTTACGGAGAGCAGGGAGGCTATATCCTTCTTGACTACCTCGATATCGGCGGAGGACTGCTCTATGGCACGCAGGGATGCGGCATATGCCTTCTCATCAGCGGGGGCATATTTGAAGCCGTAGCTGTTCTTCTCGCTTATGTACTTTTTGAGGATCTCCACCATCTTTTCGGAGGAATCGGCGCCCTCAAAGAGCTTTTCATCGATCTTGACACCGCACTTGTCCGAGGCGGCACAGAGAGCCTTTGCCACCAGGGCGTTCCTGTCGAAGCTGTCATCAACAGCCTTTAATGCGGCGGCATTCTCATCAATGGCCTTCATCAGCTTGTCGATGAGGGGGAGGGACTTGTCCAGTGCGGCGCAGCGGGATTCGTTGCGGTCGGTCTTTATCTTTGAGCCCAGCACCTCGAATTCAGTCTCGCCTATGACCTCTATGTGATCAAATTCCGCAAGGTTGTCCTCGATGTACTTGTCAAGCTTGTCGTTCACATCGGACTTTACGATGAGCTTGGGATCCTCGATGGTGCCCTTTTCATACAGGAACGGGCAGGAGAGCTTGCGGTAGGGGAGGTATACGTTGGTATCCCCCGTAACAGCGGCAAACTTGCCGTTCTTGATGGCCTTCTGCCTTTCCTCGTTGCTGCCGATGAACTGATCGTGCTTGCCGTCGATCATCCAGTCAGCCGCCTTGAAGGCCTCACCGCCGAGAAGGGATGTGAGATAGACGTAATGGCTCTCCTCTGCTATCTTGCGGGCGCCTTCAAGCTCAAAGGGCACGAAGGTCTCACCGTCACGGCTCATAAGGAGCATATCAGCCATCTTGCAGATATCCAGTGCATGGGTATTCTTCTCTTTATCGGTACACTGAACATAAATGACACCATCTTTCAGAGGGTGGCAGAAAAGTGCCTCCTTCTGGAAATAGGCGTCAGCAAAAAGGTCTGCAAACTGGTTGCAGAGCTGTACAAATTTGGAATAGTCGTTATAGCTGTCCACTGTCATTTCCTCCCAACGATTGTGATAAAGGCATATCGGAGGGGCTGCGCCCATAGTATCCGATAATCATTAACATTATAACAAAAAATGTATTTTAAGTCAACGGATTTTTGAGTGTTCTATACAAAAAAATTTCCTCTTGTATTTGGGTATTTTGCACATAGAGGATAGAAGTCAGAGGTTAGAAAGGCTGAATGAGGAATGGGCGGCTCGGCTTGCTCTTTTTCTGCAAAAACGCATTGGCAGATTTTAACTCTTATTATCGTATAAATATGATGTTCCTATACCCTGCGTGCAAGTCGAGAATGATGTAGTTTAAAAATTATTACCCAATTATATTGAAATTTTATGCGTTATAGCATATAATATACATAAACTTCTATAAAACGGAGGAGCGGTTATGGCAACACCAGAATTAGATCAGATGTTAAAGAGTGCAGGTCTCAATCAAGCACAAAAGAAGTTCTGCAAAATCCCAAATAATAAAGATGTGAGATTACTGGCTCCTGCTGGTTCCGGCAAAACTTTTTCTCTCCTGTGGCGTTGTAAATATATACATGAATATTCAAAAGAAAAGGAATTGCCTGTTCCGAGATTTCTCTTAGTAGCCTTTACCCGTTCAGCAAAACAGGAACTCGAAGACCGTTTGCAGTCTGAGGCTTTTTCAGGCCTGCACGTTACCGTGCGTACACTGAATGCTTGGGGGTGGGAACAAATAAAGAAATCCGGAAAGGAATTAATTACCACCAGAAAGCAACGTCAGAATATTGTCAATCATGACTTATTACCGCTTATACAAAAGCACCCTCTTATAGCCTCGTGTTTTAATACAGCTTACGGTCGTGCTCGTTACTCAGTTCTTATTATGGATCTCATTGATTATCTTAAATCTATGGGATTCATGCATACAATGTCTCGTTCTGAATACCGTAATCATATAAAGTATTTGAAAGACGTTGGGTTATTGGATTCTCTAAATACCAAATATGATGAGTTGCTCCACATAGAAGGGCTGGCAAACAAAGACAAGAAGAATCAGGAAACAGCTATAATGGATTTTTTTGATTTTTGGAAAAAGGCTGTTGCTCAGATAGAATCGAACAATCGGTTTACATTGGAAGACCAAAAATATTGGGCTCGAATGTATTTTGAAGCTCAACTCAACGAAAACAAGCACGCACAGGGGGCAGCACGATATACACACATAATGGTAGATGAATTTCAAGACATCAACCCTTTGGATATGGCGATATTGAAATCTGCCTGCTCCTATTATAGTCAGGGAAAATCCAAGGTATCACTTACAATTATTGGGGATGACGACCAAGCTATTTTTGGCTGGAGAGGAACATCACCAATGTATATTCTTTACCCTGAAAAGTATTTTGAACGCACATTCACCACTTGTGTTCTTGAAACAAATTACCGCTCTCCAAAGCAAATAGTCGAGATCTCAAGTAAGTTATTATCATACAACAAACAGCGTGTTCAAAAAGAAATGCGTTCTGTCGCAAAAGGCAGGGCTATTGTTAAAGTTGAAAACAGGAAAAAGCTTTTAACATCAATTGATACTACAATAAAACTGGCAAAAAATCTGATTAGCCAGAAAAAATGTCGTTCCATTGCCCTTATCGGAAGGAGACAAGCCTCTCTGTTTCCTTATCAGGTGTTATTGAGCGCAGACAACATCCCTTATCATATAGATGCCGACATTGATATATTTGATGGTGAAGCGATGCAGTCTCTCCAAAAAATTATTCAGATAATGTATCGTGCCAAGGATAATGATGTCGATGACCCAATAGAATCTATACTTACTATTTGTGATAAAATCGGCAAATATCAGATTAGCTCAAAGGAAAAGAAGCAGATTGTAGCTTATTTGGCAAAACAGAACACAGACAGTTTTAATGATGCCTTAAAAGCTCTCAAAGTCTACCCTGATGACATAAAAAATATGTCACCTCAAAAAATCTGTTCTGTGATTGAGAAACTGCTTGCCGCCGATACAGTATACAAGTTTATGGTCTGCGCTGTTGATAATCTTCAGGGGTTGGGTAAAGATTTCAATAAACGAGATATTGATAATCATTATAAAGAACCTCAATTTATGAGATTAACAGAAATCTCCCGACGATATGGAAGTGATCTGAGAGGTTTTTACCGTGACATAGAAAAAGCCAAAAAATCCGGAGAAAGAAGCCGGCTTAGAACATCAGATGAAACCGCTGAAGGATATAAAGAAACACAGGAAATACAATATCACCTTGTAACTGCAACACGTTCAAAAGGACATGAATATGATGCTGTGATCATTCTTGATGCTGATGACTCTGAATGGCCCAATCATCTTGCAACAGACATTGAAGAAGAGCGCAGATTGTTCTATGTAGCTTTATCCAGAGCAAGAAAATATCTCTATTTTGTATCTGCCAAAGAACATCTTGAAGCTCGATTTTTGTTAGAAGCTGGTCTGATTTGATTTTAAAATAATTGATGTACCATATTTCACTGCTTGCATATGGGAAAGCAGATCTATAAGCGCATCCTGTTTATCCGGACACAAAACTCCCCCTGCACGGTTCTACCGTACAGGGGGAGTTGAAAACACTATCTGTTACTTATTACTTGTTATGAGTCAAGCTGGTCATCGTCCACAGGCTGGGTTATGGTCAGCCCGCAGTTCTCGCCCACTGTGGGATACTCGCCCTTGGCGGTGGTCTCGCCGGGGTAGTGGCCTACGTACTGGTCAACCTCGGTCTTTGCCCAGAATGCCTCCTTGCACAGACCCGCATCCAGCACCATGATAGTATATCCCGAAAACTCCGAGGGGCTGCCCATCATGGACTGCAGGGCGGCGGGAAGCTCCAGCCCGTTTCTCTCAAAGGCCTGGCTCCCGGCGTGATCCGTCTGCAAAAACACCTTGTAAACATCGTCGCTTATGGTATACCCTGCCACTTCGGTGTCCGTCACATAGTTGGCGGCGGTGGAATAGGCAAGCTTTGCATTTGCATTGGCGGAGGCTATCTTGGACGCTCCCACGTACCCCACCATTGAGGGCACCAGTATGGCCGCAAGCACGCCGATGATGGCGATCACGACTATAAGCTCTATCAGCGTGAACGCCTTTGTTTCCTTTCTGTACATTTTTATCTCCCCTTTTTACATCTTTTGTTGTTGCAAATGTTGCTGCATACTGCTACAAAAAAGCTGCTGCAAAAAAGCCTCCCTGATGCCTTGCTCCCCGTGTTCCGGCAGAGGGAGCCTGCTGACACCGGCATCAGCGCATCTTTTTAACCTTGCAATGATTATATACTATAGTTATTGCTTTGTCAAGAGGTTTTGTAAAATTTTTTTAATTTTTTTTCTCTAAATTTTG
This sequence comes from Ruminococcus sp. UBA4240, assembly GCA_002395525.1. GTDB lineage: Bacteria > Bacillota > Clostridia > Oscillospirales > Ruminococcaceae > Huintestinicola. Next base: position 97,767 of record DGXE01000005.1, on the reverse strand, counting down.
CAATATGCTTTTGTGCACACATACAGTATTCCCCTTTGTATAAACAAATGACACAGGGGAAGGCTCCCCCCTGCTTTTCATCCATTAGTATAAGTAATACAAATCCTAAACGTTTAACGGTGGCAACGTCACGAAATTTAAAGGAATTTTAAAAATAATATTGCAATTTGCATAAGAATATGTTAATATATACTCAGGAGTTGTGACCTCAGGCGGCATCCGTATGCCGCCATGCTAACAGGTGGATAAAATGGATAAAAAGATACTTATAGTGGATGATGCGGCATTTATGCGCAAGTTCATCCGTGATACCCTTACAAAAGAGGGCTATGCCGATATTATAGAGGCAGGCGACGGCGACGAGGCCTGTGAGATATACGCAAAGGAGCATCCGGCTCTTGTCATCATGGATATAACCATGCCCCATATGAGCGGCATAGAGGCTCTGCACCAGATAAAGAAGGCAGACCCTTCTGCAAAGGTGATAATGTGCTCTGCAATGGGTCAGGAGTCCATGGTGGTGGAGGCTATCAAGCTTGGCGCCCTTGATTTCGTAGTCAAGCCCTTCAAGCCCGACAGGATACTCACTGCCGTGGAAAGATCCCTCGAATGAGCGGGGGGTGCGGTTATGTCACTTGTGACCATTGATGAGCTGACGGATGTACAGCTCGATGTGCTGCGTGAGATCGGCAACATAGGCCAGGGCAATGCGGCTACTTCCCTTTCGGCGTTCTCCGGGGGCTGTGTGAATATCGCCGTGCCCGATGTATCCGTGCTGGGTGTGTCGGAGGTCATGGAGTTCATGGGCGGCCCGGATGAAGTGGTGGCAGGGATCATGGTGCGCATGACAGGCGCTGTGTGCGGCATGATGCTCACCATACTGCGCCGTGACTTTGTTACAAAGATGGTGGATACCGTGTTTGACCACCGGGTGGAGGATTTCGGGGAATTAAACGACATTGAGCGATCCTTTGTGGAGGAGATAGGCAATATCCTCTCCGGCTCCTACCTCAACGCCATATGTGAGCTCTCAGGCCTTTCCGCCGATGTGTCCGTGCCCGATGTGACGGTGGACATGGTGGGGGCTATACTCTCTGTGCCCGCCATAGAGAGCGCAGTGAACGGCAGCAAGGTGCTCTTCATAGACGACGGCTTTATGTTCTCGGATAAGTATGAGCGCTATGCAGGGCAGAAGGCAAGCTGCCATATGATATTCATTCCCGAGCTTTCCTCCCTCAACCGCATTTTCAGCGTGCTTGGGGTGGGGAAGTGACCTGTGTCCGCAAAAAAACATAATGGGATGTTGTTATGATCGTGGTGGATATAGCACAATTTAGTGTTGCCCGTGGGGATGTGCTCATAACCTATGCCTTAGGCTCATGCGTGGGGGTCTGCCTTTACGATGAGATACGGGGCATAGGGGGCATGGCGCATATCATGCTCCCCGACAGCAGTGTGGCATATACAGAGCTTACCCCGACCGAGCGCCGCCGCTATGCGGATACGTCCGTGCCCGACCTGGTGGATGCAGTGTGCAGGGCAGGGGCAGGGCGCTTTGACCTGTGTGCGGTGATGGCAGGGGGGGCGCAGATGTTCGGGGTGGCATCGGCGGCATTCAACATAGGGCAGCGCAATTCGGATGCGGTGAAGAGAGCCCTTGCAGCCTGCCGCATACCCATAGCCGCACAGGACATCGGCGACAGCTTTGCCCGCACTCTGTGGTTTGACACGGCATCTGGCAGGATAGAGGTGCGCAGCGCCCGCAGGGGGACTTCCGTGCTGAAAAGCCCCTGATGCTATGATACAAAATGTATAATATTTCACGTTTCGTACAAATTGTATGATGTGGTTTACCGCTTTTTGTACAAATCAGCGAAATAAAAATTTTATTTTTGCGGATATTGACTAATTTGATAACTTAGAGTATAATATACATGGTGTTATGAATAGTTAACATCCGTTTTGTTGTCTCCTTTCTTTTGTTCTACACCTTCTTTGTTTTATCTGATCTCTGAGCCATACCCGTGGGTGTCATACCCTGTGGGTATGGCGATTTTTTTAGGTGACAGGGTGGACAGCTTGTGATGTCAAAGGGCGTAATCCCTTATCTTTTTACATTTTACCTCTTGAATATTTACCGTATATGTGGTATAATGTGCTTGGGTTTCTGAGAAAGTTTACAGATAAAAGCAAAAAAAGGGGTTGACACGGCTATGATGATGCGGTATACTCTCGCAAGCAAGCAAGCAAGCAAGCAAGCAAGCAAGCAAGCAAGCAAGCAAGCAAGCAAGGCATAGCTGTGCCCTTTTTACAGCTGAACAGAAATACAAGCACACTTTGCAGGGTATCTATGCCCTGTGAGGTGTGCTTTTGTGCGTAAAGGAGATATGAGAATGAAAGGAATGCTTTGGAAAAAGGCTCTTGCGGCTGCGGCGGCACTGCTCATAGTGTCGGGGAATGCTCCTATCAAGCCTGTTGCTGATATGTTCGGAGGTATGGCGATAACGGCAAGCGCTGATGAAGAATATTCCGGTGAGTGCGGAGATAATGCCAAATGGTCGCTTGACGATGCTGGCAAGCTGACTATCAGCGGCATGGGGGAAATGTATGATTATGAATATAAGAAAGGAGTTGTAACCTCGCAGTGGTATAGCTATGCAGACGAAATCACCTCTGTTGTGATCGAAAACGGTGTCACTTCTATCGGCAATTATGCGTTCTCTGGCTGCACAAGCCTTACATCAATAGAGATACCCGACAGCGTTGAAAGCATAGGTAATAGTGCGTTCGATGAATGCACAAGCCTTACATCAATAACGATACCCGACAGCGTTGAAAGCATAGGTAATAGTGCGTTCGAATCATGCACAGGTCTTACATCAATAGAGATACCCGACAGCGTTACAAGCATAGGTAATAGTGCGTTCGATGAATGCACAAGCCTGACATCAGTAAAGATGTCCAAAAATGTTACAAGCATAGGCGATTATGCGTTCTCTGATTGCAGCAAACTTACATCAATAACGATACCTGACAGCGTTACAAGCATAGGCGAAAAGGCGTTCTATAATTGCATAAGCCTTACATCAATAACGATACCTGACAGTGTTACAAGCATAGGCGATTTGGCGTTCTCTTATTGCACAAACCTGACATCAGTAAAGATGTCCAAAAACGTTACAAGCATAGGCAATTCTGCGTTCTCTGATTGCACAAGCCTGACATCAATAAAAATACCTGACAGCGTTACAAGCATAGGCAATTATGTGTTTTGTAATTGCAGCAAACTTACATCAATAACGATACCTGACAGCGTTGAAAGCATAGGCGAAGAGGCGTTCTCTGGCTGCGAAAGCCTTACATCAATCACGATACCTGACAGCGTTACAAGCATAGGCGAAAAGGCGTTCTCTGGCTGCGAAAGCCTTACATCAATCACGATACCCGTCAGCGTTACAAGCATAGGCGAAGAGGCGTTCTATGGCTGCACAGGTATCAAAGATGTTTACTGCTATGCTAACCCTGCAAACCTGACATGGAAAGATAGCTACTGTGATGATTTCATAGAGACACCGCCACATACCACCGTCTGCTACGTTCCTAAGGAGTATCTTGATACTTACACTTCAGAAACGTTCAGCGATGTAAACGTCACATTCAAGGCAGAGGCAATGGACAAGTGCGGCGACCATGCCTATTGGTGCTTTGACTCCAAAACCGGCAAGCTGACTATAAGCGGCACGGGGACGATGAATGATTTTGAGTATGGCACTCGTCCGTGGTATGACTATAAAGACAATATCACCTCTGTTGTGATTGAAAACGGTGTCACTTCTATCGGCAATAGTGCGTTTGATGGATGTGCAGCTTTAACATTGGTCACGATATCCGACAGCGTTACAAGCATAGGTCAGAGTGCGTTCGAATCCTGCACAGGTCTTACATCAATAGAGATACCCGACAGAGTTACAAGCATAGGTCAGAGTGCGTTTGATGGATGTGCAGCTTTAACATCGGTCACGATATCCGACAGCGTTATAAGCATAGGCAATTGGGCGTTCTCTGATTGCACAAGCCTGACATCAATAAAAATACCTGACAGCGTTACAAGCATAGGCAATTATGCGTTTTATAATTGCAGCAAACTTACATCAATAACGATACCTGACAGCGTTACAAGCATAGGCGAATGTGTGTTTTATAATTGCACAAGCCTTGAATCAATAACGATACCCGTCAGCGTTACAAGCATAGGCGAAGATGCGTTCTTTAACTGCATGATCACTGATGTTTACTGCTATGCTAACCCTGCAAACCTGACATGGAAAGATAGCTACTGTGATGATTTCATAGAGACACCGCCACACACCACCGTCTGCTACGTTCCTAAGGAGTATCTTGAGACTTATGAGGAAAATTTCGGCGATGTAAACGTTACATTCAAGGCAGAGGCAACGGACAAGTGCGGAGAAAATGCCTTCTGGAGCTTTGACTCCGAAACCGGCAAGCTGACTATAAGCGGCACGGGGGCTATGTATAATTATGAAGATGAGAACGACGTTGTAACCTCGCCGTGGTATAACTATGCAGACAAGATCACCTCTGTTGAGATCGAAAACGGTATTACAAGCATAGGCAATTATGCGTTCCATAGCTGCAAACTTACATCAATAACGATACCTGACAGCGTTACAAGCATAGGCGAATGTGTGTTTTATCATTGCACAAGCCTGAAATCGGTCACGATACCCGACGGCGTTAAAAGTATAGGTGGATATGCGTTCTCCAGCTGCGAAAGCCTTACATCAATTACGATACCTGACAGCGTTACAAGCATAGGCGATTATGTGTTTTATAATTGCACAAGCCTTGAATCAATAACGATACCCGACAGCGTTGAAAGCATAGGTGCTGATGCGTTCTATGGCTGCACAGGTATCACAGATGTTTACTGCTATGCTGACCCTGATAAACTGACATGGAACGAGAACGGCTGTGATGATTTCATAAAGACACCGGAACATACCACCGTCTGCCACGTTCGTGAGGAGTATCTTGGCAAGTATAATGAAAAGTTCGGCAGCAGCGTGAACGTAACATTCGCTGGCGATCTTGATGCAGTTGATATGGGGCTGGGCGAGCACCTCTACGGTCACTCGATCACCCTTGACGGCAGTATCGGTGTAAACTTCTTCGTTGAACTGGAAAATGCCCTCCTTACGAGCGACACCGCAAAAATGGTATTCACCGTCCCCAACGGTAAAAAGACCGAAACCCAGACCCTCCTTGTCAAAGACGTTGTCGCAAAGGACAGCAACAAGGTCGTTATCGGCAGCAAGACCTACTACAAGTTCAAGTGCAGCATCTCCGCAAAGGATATGGCATCGACAATCACCGCACAACTCGTTGACGGCGACAATGCAGGTACAGAATACAAATACTCCGTCAAGGCCTATGCGGACTATCTGCTCTCCCATACACAGGGCAATGCAGAATATGCAAAGGCAGCGCCGCTTGTCAAGGCCATGCTGAACTACGGTGCATACGCACAGAAATACTTCAATGAAGGCACAGCATTTGAAGCATCCGAGAGCGTGGTAGATGTTACCATTCCCAATACATTCAAGTATAACGGCAATGCATCTCTCTCCGACGGTGTGACCTTTGAGGGTGCGACACTTTCGCTGAAGTCCGAGACAACACTTTCCCTCTACTTCACAGGACTGCCTGACAATACAACGTTTGCCTGCGGGGATAAGGAAGTCAAGACCGAAAAGAACGGAAGCTATGTGGTAGCCCGTATCAGGGGCATAAAGGCGGAGGAGCTTGAAAATAACTTCACCCTGACCTTCACCGGCGGCAGTGTGACCTACAATGCCATGACCTACTGCTACAATGTGTTAAATGGCGGTTCTGACAATGTGAAACTGCAGAATGTCGTAAAGGCGCTGTATCAGTATGCCGAGGCTGCAAGCCCCAATTCATAAAGAGGTGAGAATATGGAAAAGATAGAATATATCGCACCGGAAACGGAGATAGTATATTTTGGAAAGCTGGATGTTATCACCGCAAGCACATTAGAAAGTGATGAAGTGATAAAAATGCCGCCATCTGTGTAAAGAATATAGCATTATCGGCGGGCAGCATTGCTGCCCGCCCTCTGTATGCAAAAAGGCACCGCTTTTCGGCGGTGCCTTGCTTTATGTCATGCCTGTACGGGGCGCTTGCGGGCGGTGGTGCCGGGAACGCTGCGGCGCTCTATGTCTGCGCCTAATGCCCTCAGCTTCTGCTCTATGTTCTCATATCCACGCTCGATGTGGTATATGTCGTCTATCTCGGTTATGCCCGTAGCGGCAAGGCCTGCAATGACCAAGGCTGCGCCCGCCCGCAGATCCGGAGCGGTGACGGGGGCTCCCATGAGCCTGCCAACCCCCTCGATGACTGCAACTCTCCCCTCAACGGAGATGTCCGCACCCATGCGGCGAAGCTCGTCCACATAGCGGAAGCGGTTGTTGAATATGTCCTCCGTCACTATGCTGGTACCCTCTGCCAGACACAGCAGAGTGGAGAACTGGGGCTGCATATCCGTGGGGAAGCCGGGGTGAGGCATGGTCTTGATGGAGGTCTTTACCAGAGGACCGTCCACGGAGATGCGCACGCTCTCATCAAATTCCTCCACATTCACGCCTATCTTCAACAGCTTTGCGGTAATGGATTCAAGGTGCTTGGGGATGACGTTCTTCACCAGTACGTTGCCGCGGGTGGCAGCAGCAGCCACCATGTAGGTGCCCGCCTCGATCTGGTCGGGGATGATGGCGTAGTTGGTGCCCTTCAGGGAGCGAACGCCCCTTATCTTTATAACATCGGTGCCCGCACCCATGATGTTTGCCCCCATGGAGTTGAGGAAGTTAGCCAGGTCAACGATGTGGGGCTCCTTTGCGGCATTTTCGATGACGGTCATGCCCACAGCCCTAACGGCTGCAAGTATGGCGTTTATGGTGCCGCCCACGGTTATCTTGTCAAAGTATATCTGTGCGCCTGTGAGCATATCGGCGTGTATGTCCACCATGCCGTTTTCAAGGCTGCACTCTGCCCCAAGGCAGGAGAATGCCTTCAGATGCTGGTCTATGGGGCGATCCCCCAGATAGCAGCCCCCGGGCATTGCCACCCTTGCCCTGCCGAATTTGCCCAGCAGGGTGCCCAGGAAGTAGTAGGAAGCCCTCATGTGCCGTGCCAGCTCATAGGGCACCACAGGCTCCTTTATGCCGGTGGCATCAATGCGGTAGGTGCCGCCCCCGAGATTTTCCACCTTTGCGCCCATCTCGTAGAGTATGCGCAGTGAGATGGAAACATCGCTTATTTCAGGGATATTTTCAAGCACACAGGGGCTGTCCGCCAGTATGACAGCGGGTATGATAGCAACCACAGCGTTCTTTGCGCCGCTTATGGTGACCTCCCCCATCAGCCGCCTGCCGCCCTTTATGATAAACTTATCCAAATTATCTCCTCTTTCGCAAAACAGGGGCATCAGGGAGGTATATCTTTCTCATTCCCGCATCCCTGCTTTTTTCAAAGACCTTTCCTATTTGCACCGAATAATTATATCACATTCCGCCGGAAAATTAAAGGGTTTTTCATTGTGTAATTTTTACGACTTTTGGCTTCCTCTGCGATTTTCACATGACATATTATCCAAACCGGGAAGAATTTCCTGTATAATTGCTACAAATTCATTAATAATTGTTACCGTTTTGTAATAACTCGGTGAATAGGGGATAGGTGACCGGGATACAGGAAAACCGCCCATTATAGATCTTATTTACCAGTCGCTGTCCCAGTCGCTGTCCCCTGCGTCCCAGCTGTCGTAGTCGTAGGAATCGTAGTCATCGTCATCGGAGCTGCTGTCGTTGTAATATCCGGAATTCTCAAAGCTGTCGGAGGAGTCGGAGAAGTAGTAGGAATCGCCGTAATAGTAGTCGTCCCAGTCGTCGTAGGAGCCGGAATAGGCAAGCCAGCCCGCTGCATCGTCAAGGTAGTACCAGGAGTCGTTCTGGCAGTAGTAGACATCCTCACCCCGCTTGTAGTAGCCTGTTTTGTTCTTGTTCCGGCCCAGTATCATCACGATGATAAAGACCACAATGAAGATGATGAAGGGGGCGTACTGTCTGACTGCGCCGAGCACACCGCCCCTGTTACCGCTGCGGGTCACACTTCCGGAGCCGTCTTTGCGGGGGAGCTTGTCACGGCGCAGATCCACCTCGGCGCATATCTTGTCCCATATCTCCTGTGCGGCAAATGCCTCATCGGGGCCGTGGTAGCGCACTGCCCGGGAGCCGTCGGACTTGTTCTTGTAGACGATCCATTCCTCTGAATCCATGTCATAATAGACCCCGAAGCACTTGGGCTCCCTGCAGTCCTTTCCTATGAAAAAGCGCATTTTTTCAAGGGGCATTCCTGCCGCATCGGCCTTGTTGAGAAGCTCCTCTATGCTGTTTACTTTAGATGCCATAATACCACCTGATCAAGTAATAAGTAATAGGTAATAGTTTCGTTTGGGAGTGCGAGCATTTACGTGCGGCAGCTCCACACTTCACTCTCCACACTCAAATTACTGCCGACAAAGAGGAAATCAAGCTGTCAATTCCCCGTCAGAACGGTTCATATTCATTACATCATTATTCATTCTTCACTCCTCTGCGGGGTATATCTCGATCTTCTTTATGTCAAGTCCCGCCGAGGCGAAATAGAATTTGATTATGCTGAAGCGTGAGAAGATGTAGAAGTCTGCCGTCATGGTCACCTCTTTCCCGTCTGTGCCGTTCCACACAAAGGTGTGGCAGGGGGAGTTGAGGTAGTAGAAGGTGAGGGGCACCTGCGCCAGAGGACCGCCCTCCGCAACGGCGGTAATGCTCATGGTGTGCTTTCTCACAGGGCTGTCCCCTATGTCAACGTTGATGTAGTGGGTGCTGCCTGCGGCGGGCTTCAGGTCCGGCGTGATGCACAGATGATCCCCAAGCTCGTATACGGGGATATCTTCCGGGGCTGTTTCATTGTTTTCGGGACGGTTCGCTATGGTGAAGGCTTCCGCCGTGCCCATTGCCCTTTCCATGGCGTGGGATCCCATGATGAAGGTGCACAGCCGCTTTGCACTGTTCTGCAGCTCACCCAGTGTAAGGTATCCCGATGCAAGGCTGTCTGCAAGGGTGTCACGGTTTGTGGCGGCATTGCCTGTCACCATGTACACATCCCCCCCTGCACGCACCATGGCTGCAAGGTCGTCCGTGCCGTGGGTGTCCTGCCCCCGCCTGTTTATGTCAGCCCACCAGTCGGTCATGACTATGCCTTCAAAGCCCCATTCCCTGCGGAGTATGGTGGTGATAAGGTCGTAGTTCCCGGCGGTGTACAGTCCGTTTACCCGCCCGTAGGTGGTCATGACGGACTTTGCGCCCCCTTTCTTCACCGCATATTCAAAGCCTTTAAGGTATATCTCCCTGAGTGCTCTCTTTGATACGATGCTGTCAAGGGTGTGGCGGTGATGCTCCTGATTGTTGGCGCAGAAGTGCTTTATGGTGCCTGTCACGCCCCAGCGGTGCAGACCCTTAAGCTGTGCCGCTGCCATTTCACCTGTGAGCACCGGATCCTCGGAGAAGTATTCAAAATTGCGGCCGCAAAGAGGGTGGCGGTGAATGTTCATGCCGGGTCCCAGCAGGCTCTCCACCTTGTTTGCCGCAAGCTCCAGCCCTGTGAAGGAGTAGAGCTTTTCTACAAGCTCCTTGTTGAAGGTGGCAGCCTGGAGTGCAGCCTGTGGCATGGAGAATGCCTGTGCCCCGCTGTCAAAGCGCAGCCCGGAGGGGCCGTCCGCCGTGCAGGCGGCAGGTATGCCGTAATGTGTAAGCTCATCCGAAAGCCCGCCGAATGCGGAGGCGGTGCCTGCTGTCACCTTGGGGGAGCACATCCCCTCCCCACGGACAAGCTGACAGAGTGCATTTTCGTCAAGCTGTGCCACAAAGTCATCCATGGTGGCGCTGCCCTGTCTGACATCGGAGAGCTTTACCCCTTTGTCCCCTGTTATGGGCATGGATGCGGGGATGTTTTCCTCACGGCGCTTCTCCTCGGAGATGTTCAGCACAGGCACAGGCTCATATGAAAGCCTGCCCTTGTCGGAATACATACGCTCAAAGGGGATCACAGGGGCAAGGGCTTCGCTTTCACGGCGGATAAGGAGCGTTTCGTCAAGGGTGTATTCCCCCCGGGGCTTGGCACTGCGCACATCCGTGCCGATGCAAAGGGTGTAGGTGCCCTTTTCCATCACCCACGAGTCGGTAAAGCCTGTTTTGCCGCTGTCATCAAAGGATGCCATTTCTTCACGGGGGATGTATGCGGATATGATCTGCTCTTCACCGGGGGAAAGCAGTTGTGTCTTTTCAAATGCCGCAAGACGGCGGGCAGGGTTCCCCAGCACTCCGCAGGGGGGAGAGATGTAGAACTGCACCACTTCCTTTGCGGGGACATTCCCTGTGTTTACCACGCTTATCTGTGCGGATGCGCCCTTATCATCAAATGTCACCCTCGGGTTACGCAGGTCAAAGGCAGAGTAGCTTTTCCCGTAGCCGAAGGGATAGAGTGCCTTGTCCGGGGCAAATGTCTCGAAATAGCGGTAGCCTACATATATATCCTCTTTGTAGATGTCAAAGTCATCACCGTAGAAGCAGCTGTCGGCGGGGTGATCCTCAATGGTGACGGGGATAGTGTCCGGCAGCTTACCCGAGGGGGATACGCCAGTCAGCACATCAGCGGTGCCAAGGCCGCCCTCCATGCCCCCGTGCCATACGTACAGCACCGCATCCGGGGAGTATTTTTTTACAAAGCCCATGTCGATGATATTGCCCACGTTCAGCAGCACGGTCATTTTCTTAAAGTGGGCTCTGACCACGGCAAGCATCTGCTCCTCACCCTCGGTGAGATACCAGGAGCCCCGCTCCTTTGCGTTTTCCTGCTCCTCCCCTGCGGTGCGGGCAATGATGCACAGTGCGCTCTCACAGCGGGATGCGGCATCTGCGGCTGTGTCGTCGGAAAGGGGCATTTCCGCCTGTGACCAGGGCTCGCCGCCCCAGCCCGATGCCATTATGACAGGGTTCTCCTCGTCCCACCTGCGGTAGGTGTCAAGGAGCTTTTCATCAACGCACACCTTCCCCTGCTCCAAAAGGCCGTCTGTTATGCCGTAGACCTTATAGGCGTGAACATTGCCCCCGGAGCCTGTGCCGCTCTTGTAATAATGCAGCTGCATACGGCCGAACACAGCCACCCTTTCCCCCTCCTTCAGAGGGAGGGCGCCGTTGTTTTCAAGCATAACTATTCCCTCTGCGATGACCTCACGGGCAGTTCTGCGGTATTCATTCCAGTTAAGTTCCATGATAGCTCCTTTCCGGCAGTTTTCCGCCGGATCGATTTGACAATTTAAAAATAATGTGATACACTGTACTAAGTAAAGTATGTAATGAACAGCATTGGTTGCTTTTCCCGATGTGTTTGGCTATCAGCTTTTCGTTACTTCCAACCTCTGACCTATGGTATGCAGGTCACGCAATACAGCATATCTGATTTCTAACCTCTGATCTCTAACCTCTAAGGGCGGTGTTATTATAAGACCTGTTTCGCTAAAAGCCAAGGGGAGGATGTCCCTTGCGTGCGGCATAGCCGCCCTGGTGTGGACCGTATTTGCGCTGAGTGCGCCCTTTGCGGCGTATTCCCTGTTTCTTGCATCCAATGCGGGGAGCAATATACTGCTCATACTTCTTGCCCTTGCGGTCGTGATACCTCTCAATGCGCTGGTATCACGCATTACAGCCTGCGATATACCTCTTGTCCCCATGGTGATAACTAATGTGCTGCTGCTTGTGGGGCTTGTGTATACATATTCCATATTCCTGTACACAGCGGTGTATATACCCATTGCCGCCTTTCTCCTTATTGTGGGGGCAAATGCTCTGCTCTTTGCCTTTGCAAAGCCCTACACAGCCCCCAAGGTGAAGCCTGCTCATCACGGCAGGGCATATCTTGCGCTATGGGGAGCAGGCACAGGCGCAGCGGCGGCGGCGGTGTACATTCTGCTTTTTACGGTGATCCTGAGGGCGATACTGGCAAGTACAATGGACTAAACAGCACAGGCAGCCGATCCTGTTATCTTGCTTCTGGTCTTATGCATGAACAGAGGAAAGCAAGCTGTTAGTTATCCGTTATCTTGCTTCTTGCATCTTGCTTCTTTTAGGGGGGTTCTTATGCCTGATATAGTTGCAATGGGTGAGCTTCTGGTGGACTTTACCCATTTTACCACGGACACGGGGGAGACTGCCTACAAGCAGAATGCCGGGGGTGCGCCCGCAAATGTGGTGTGCATGGCGGCAAAGCTGGGGGGAAAGACCGGCTTTATCGGGAAGATAGGCCGTGACACCTTCGGGTTCTATCTGCAAAGTGTCCTGCGCCAGTGCGGGGTGGATACCGCCGGACTGGTGCTGGATCCCAATTATATGACCACTATGGCATTTGTCACCAATGACGAGGACGGGGAGAGGCACTTTGACTTCTACCGTTCCCCGGAGCTGTCGGCGGATCTCAATATCCGCTACGGCGAGGTGAACCGTGCCATGATAGACGAGTGCAAAATACTCCACTTCGGCTCCCTGTGCCTTACGGACGAGCCTGCAAAGACAGCGGTCATGGATGCGGTGGAATATGCAAAGGTGAAGGAGAAGATCGTGTCCTACGATCCCAACTGGCGCCCCGCCCTCTGGAGAAACAGGGAGCAGGCGGTGCTCACCATGCGCAGTGTGCTGAAATACGTGGATATAGTCAAGGTCTCCGAGGACGAGCTGCAGCTGCTGACAGAGTGCTCCACCCTTGTGGCAGCAATTGCAAAGCTGTTTACCTACGGCATAAAGATAGCCTGTATCACACAGGGGGCAAAGGGCTGTATCGTAGCCACTCCCCGCACAATAGACACATATCCCGCCTACAAGGTGAAGATAGTTGACACCCTGGGGGCAGGGGACAGCTTTCTGGGGGGCTTTCTCTACAAGCTTGCCGCCATCGGCAAGCCCATTGAGGAGCTTGACCGCACAGACCTGGGGGAAATGGCGCTTTTAGGCAATGCCTGCGGAGCCCTGACCTCCTCCCGCAAGGGCGCCATACCCGCAATGCCCTCAGCCGAGGAGACAAGGGAGCTTGTGCGCACACAGGATCTCAGCGGGAAAAAGGAATGACCCATTTCTTTGATGTGTTCATGATAGCACAAAAAAGCCCCGTGGTCAATACGTTACAGGAAATTTAACAGATGGGACAGTAGCGCAGCCGCACCGTGGTAACGGTGCGGTTTTCTGATTGTAACCAACTTGTAGCCCTTTTGTTGTTGATTTGCGGGTGAAAATGAGTTATTATAGAGGGGGTCAGTGTGCCCGATCTTTGAAAAACCCTGAAAGGAAGTCATACGGATGAATAAAGTCATGTCAGTGCTGACCAACAAATGGTTCAGACTGGTGGTGAGCCTGCTGGGAGTCATATCCTGTGTAATGCTTATCTACTTTGATTACATCGTGTTTTTCTACAACATAGAGTATTCGGACAAAAAGGTATTTGCCGTGGCGGCATCGGGCTTCTGCGTGCTCATGTGCCTGCTTGACCTGTATACAAGGCGGTCCCCCATCACCTGTATCATCGCAATGGTGAATATGCTGGCGTTTTTCCCGCTGGTGCTGCTGGACTGGGGGAACTGGCCCCTGCTGCTGCCGGCGGCGGTGATGACCATATTCGGCTTTTTCTGCTGCCACATGAACGAGACCGCAAAGACCATATTCGGCACCATATTCCTGCTGCTGTACATCATAGGCGGCATCGCCTTCTTCCTTGTGATGAACGTGTTCAGGCCGAATACGGTGGATACCCTCATAGAGGTGGGGTCATCACCCTCCGGGGCATTCCGCTACTATGTGCTTGACGTGCAGAACAAGTCCTCCGGGAAGAAATGCGTCTACATTCAGCCCAACACCCTTGACAGGGACAACGGCTTTATCAAGCTGGACACCACCATAAAGAAGCTGGTGCGCCAGCAGCAGAACCCTGTGGAGTTCGACTGCGAATGGGCAGGCACCAAGATGATCATAAACGGCGAGATATACTTTGACGAAACGGAGTACCTTGCGAAGAAAAACGGGGTGCTGGTGTACGACATCGCAGACAGGGGCTGGAGCTACACATTCTTTAACATAGACTACCCCATCTTCACCATCATCGAGGAAGTCAAGGGGCTTATGGGCGAGATAGGCGACAAGCTGTCCGACAGCAAAGCGGAAACCACGGAAAGCTCAGACACCGCAGAGGACAGCGAGGCTGCCGGGGATGCGGAGGAGCCTGATACCACGGAGGACAGTGGAGCTGCCGAGGACAGCTCATCCTCCGGAGATGCGTGACCTGATCCTGTGCATTTGCATATAATCAACAAAATTTGAACGGAAAATTTGTTTTGATTTTTTCCAGTTGGACTTGACAAGCGGGAAAAATAATTGTATAATGAATGAGTTATATAATCACCCATAAAGACAAACAGGGTGTACCGTGCCCTTTGCGGTGCGGGGTCCTGCCCGGCAGGATATCCTCTGCTCCATGCAGCAAAGGGAGGGAACAAAGATGGCAGAAATTCGTGTTGGCAAGAATGAAAATCTTGATCAGGCACTCAAGCGTTTTAAGAGAAGCTGTGCACGTGACGGCGTTATCGCCGAGGTGCGCAAGAGAGAGCACTATGAAAAGCCTTCGGTAAAGCGCAAGAAGAAGTCCGAGGCTGCTCGCAAGCGCAAGTATTGATGCCCATAGTAAGGACAGACCCCCGATCGCCTGTGGCGGTCGGGGATTATTTTACCTCGTTGAAAGGTACCCGGATAATGGAATACGAACTTGTACGCTCACGGCGGAAAACAGCGGTGCTGCATATCGACCCCGCAGGGCGGCTCATGGTAAAGGCGCCCCTTAATATGCCCCTGTATGTTATAGAGGGGTTTATAGAGGAAAAAAGGGACTGGATAGAGAAGACTGCCGCAAGGATGCAGGCGGCACAGGAAAACCGCAGGGCTCGGCTGGGGGAAAAGCCCTCAGAGCTGCCCCTGTGGGGAGAGATGGTGCCCGTGGTGCATACGCCGCCCTACGGCTATGCAGATGGGGCATTCTCCCTGCCGGAGGACATGACCCTGGGGGAGGCTCTGCCCTATATAAACCGGCTCTACCGCAGCATAGCAAAGAGGGTGCTCATCCCCCGCACATGGGAGCTGGCGGAGAAATACGGGTTTTCCGTTTCAGACGTGAAGATAAGCTCTGCCGAAACACGCTGGGGGAGCTGCTCCGGGAAGAAAAGCATCAACCTCTCCTGGAAGCTTGTCCTTGCCGCTCCTCACCTTGCAGATTATGTGATAATACACGAGCTGTGCCACACCCGCTTTATGGATCACAGCCCACGATTCTGGGCGGAGGTTGAAAAGTACATCCCGGACTACAAGCAATGCAGGGAAGCGTTGAAGAATGTAGAATGCATAATGCAGAATGAATAATGAAACGAGCTGACGGGGTTTTTTCCCTTTATCAGCCAAAGCGCCGCTTTTGCGGGGAAAGAGGGAGTCAAGCCGCCGTCTCTCTGTCACATCCTCTTGCCTCTTGCCTCTAATCTCTCACGGCGAAGCCGTAGAATACTTTGACAAGCTCAGGCTATACAATATGCACAAAAATACGCAATATATTCTATCTAGTATGCATATAACTTTATTTTTTTTTAAAATGACTTGAAAATTTTTTTTGGGTATGCTACAATGTAAATTGAGTTTAAATACGGGTTTATCAGTATGCGTATGTGCTTTGGTCCAAGGGAGAGTTGGTGCCCGTTTTACATATAACAGGAGGAAGTATCATGGCAATCAGTTTTGATAACAATGCAAGCACTCTGGATGAAGTAATAAGGGTCGTAGGTGTCGGCGGCGGCGGCGGAAATGCCGTCAACCGAATGGTGGATGAGGGCATAGTCGGCGTGGAATATGTGGTCGTCAATACCGATGCAAGGGCATTGAACTCCTCCCGTGCGGATAACAGGGTGCAGATAGGCGTAAAGCTCACAGGGGGCAAGGGCGCAGGTGCCAGGCCTGATGTGGGCACTCAGAGCGCAGAGGAAAACAGAGATGAGATAAAGGCTGCTCTTGCAGGCTCGGATATGGTGTTCATCGCAGCAGGCATGGGCGGCGGCACAGGTACAGGTGCGGCTCCCATCGTGGCAGAGGTGGCTCAGGAAATGGGCATACTCACTGTGGCTGTTGTCACCAAGCCCTTTGAGTTCGAGCGTGCCGCTAAGATGCGCATTGCCGAGGAGGGCATCGCAGAGCTCAAGCAGCACGTGGATTCCCTTATCGTTGTCCCCAATGAGAAGCTTTTGCAGACACAGGAGCAGGAGCTTACCATGCGCCAGGCATTTGCCCTTGCGGATGACATACTCAAGGTGGGCGTAAAGGCCATTGCCGAGCTTATCACAGTTGAGGGGGACATCAACCTTGACTTTGCGGATGTAAAGACCACCATGCAGAACGCAGGCTATGCCCACATGGCAATAGGTCACGGTTCCGGCAAGGACAAGGCAGTAGAGGCTGCAAACCAGGTCATCACCTCTCCCCTGCTGGAGACCTCCATATCCGGTGCTACCCGTCTGCTGGTGAACATAGTCATGAGCGATGATGTGCTGGCAAGCGATGTGGATACAGCTACCCGCATGATATCCGAGGCAGCAGACCCGGATGTTAACATGATCTTCGGTACCTCCTTTGATGAGTCCCTTCGTGATGAGATGAGCATCACCGTTATAGCGGCGGCGTTCAATGACGACCTTGCCGCAGTAGAGCCCATATTCACCGACACAAATGTTGAGAAGGTAAGCGCTCCCGCACAGCCTCTGGCTCCTGCCGCTCCCGCAGCTGCAAAGCCCGCTGACGACCAGGATTTTGCCGATGTCTTCAATATGCTCAACAGAAGATAATATACCGCAAACAAGCCGGCAGAGAGCTTCATGCTCTTTGCCGGCTTGATTTCTGGGGGATAAAGCTGATAGTGCAGGTACAAGCTGATGTGAAGCGCTAAAAGAGGAAAGCAACCAGCCAAAAGCTCCTTCAGAACCTTTCATTATTCATTATACATTTCCTCGTATTCCGGGGCTTCGTATACGAACTCCTTCCGTGACAGCTGCTTTGCGGCATTCGCACTCACAACGTCGCAGATGATCTTGATGATGGTGGCAGCGCTCATTGCCAGTGCATCATCAATGGGTCCCGGCACATCAAAGGGGTTGATGAGATAAGCTAACCCCAGTACGAGAAATACCCAGCCTACGTTCTTTATTTTCTTGCTGTTGTGCATAACATCACTCCCTTTTGGAATTGGAAGGTATCTCCTTCCGTCTGTAAAAAGTATATCACCGCCAAGGTGCGGTGTCAACGGATTTAATCCTTTAATAACCTGATTTTAATTTTGCGGGTCATGAAACAGGAGGTTTTGGGAAGGAGTTCCTCGTTTGCGTGTGCGATTTAACCGCTTTGTAACTTGACCTTTAGTATAAAACAAGGTATAATGCTAAATGGAGTGTCGCACACTTCAAGCGAATGGCGGTTCTAATTCTCCTCCGGAAACGGAGGTGATCAATATGACAGTGATTGAAGTACTGACCCTTCTGTTGCTGATAACGGAGATAATCTCTCTGGTAAATGATCATAAAAAGAAATAACCGCCCTGTCCCAAAGGATGCGGTTATTTCTTTTAAGAACTGACTTTATTCGGAGGTGAACCGCTGACGTTGTCGTGCGGCACTCTTCCTATTGTCTATTATACACCCTGAAACAGGTTTTGTCAATACTTTTGCCAACAAAACCACATTCTTACCAAAATGGGGAACCCCGGGAGCTTACATCAAACGCCGAAAGTTTTTTGCCGTTTGATGTGATATGGTACTGAGTTTGGAAATCAAGGAAATTACAGAAATTTTTCCTTGATTTTTTTCTATTATGTGGTATAATAGAATAGATGTATTGTCATCATTCAGAGAAAGAGAACCAAGGTCTGCCTCCTGCAGGCGCAGCCGCCGGCGGGCAGGGCTTTTGCAAGCGAAA
This sequence comes from Ruminococcus sp. UBA4240, assembly GCA_002395525.1. Lineage (GTDB taxonomy): Bacteria > Bacillota > Clostridia > Oscillospirales > Ruminococcaceae > Huintestinicola. The sequence goes on along the minus strand of DGXE01000005.1, from coordinate 79,591 downwards.
GGAAAACAAAATGAAAAGAAAGATAATGTTGAGTATAGCCGCTGTTATGGCGCTGACCTGCTTTGCCGGGTGCAAGGGCACGGGTGCTGACGGAGAGCTTACCGTCAATGATGTGACGGACAGCGGTGTATCCGATACGAGCATAGCAGGTGTCACCACTGCGGCGGATCAGAGCGGTCCCAGAGAGGTCTGGGCAGGGGATGATGAGGAGGAAGAAAACGTGAGTGCAGCTCCCTCTGCTGCCCCTGCAAGAGTGAATGAGGTGAGAAATATCACCCTGAACTACTACCTTGTGGTGGAGGGCGTTGGGGAGAGCTTCATGCCCAGAGTCACCATGACCCCCGAGGATGCGGCAAACCAAGGAGAGATCTGGTCATCCTCCGATGAGAGCGTGGCTGTGGTGGATGAAAAGGGAAATATCAAGGGCGTAGGCCCCGGCTCCTGCATAGTTACCGTGGCATCTGTGGATTCCCCGGCGGTAATGGCATCTGTCAGCGTGAGGATAACAGGCAGCGACTATGACGGAGTGAATTCTGTGGAGCTTACGGACTACAATGTGGATCTGGAGGCAGGGGAGACCTTTATGCCCTATGTCACCATGTACCCCTCATCGGCGGACAATAAGGCGGAGGTGTGGACCTCCACGGACACATCCGTGGCGACTGTGAATGAAAAGGGCGTCATCACCGCTGTAAACCCCGGCTTCTGCACCGTGATATGCACATCCCAGGACAATCCCAAGGCGCTTGCGGGAGTGAGCGTACACGTAAAGGGCGAGATAAAGACAGGTGTAATGGGCGGCTCCGGGAATGCGGCAGGCACCGTGACCACCGTGTCCGACAGCACCCCCTTTGACTCCCTTCCCGACGACAATGCAGACTACATCGCCATAGAGGATGACGGCGGCGACATGGTAACAGGCATATCCCTTACCTTCAACGAGGCGACCCTTGAGATAGGAGATACGGTAATGCCCTATGTGACCATGTACCCCGAGAGCGCCGAGGACAAGAGCGAGCTGTGGAGCTCCTCCGACACCAGCGTTGCCACGGTTGACGGAAAGGGCAATATAACCGCTGTGGGAGAGGGCACCTGCACCGTTACCGTGCAGTCAGCGGCAAATTCCGCAGTGACCGCAAATGTGAGCGTTACCGTTACAGGGGGCGCAGAGGCTGCGCCTGCCGATCAGAGCGGTGTCACCACCCTTACCTATGTGGACGGCGTACTCATAGCAAACAAGACCTATGCCCTGCCCAGCGACTACAACCCGGGAGTTGACCCGGATGCGCAGTCGGCATTTGACGACATGGCGGCGGCAGCATCCGCAGAGGGGCTGAACATCTACATCTCATCGGGCTTTCGCTCCTATGACTATCAGGTGAAGCTGTATCAGCGCTATGTGGACACGGACGGACAGGCGGCGGCGGACACCTATTCCTCCCGCCCCGGACATTCCGAGCATCAGACAGGGCTTTGCTTTGACCTTAATTCCATCGACGCATCCTTCGGGGATACGGCTGAATACACCTGGCTCAAGGACAATGCCCACCTCTACGGCTTTATAATCCGCTATCCCGAGGGGAAGGAAGCCATCACGGGCTATGAATTTGAACCCTGGCACATCCGCTACCTGGGCGTGGAAAAGGCCACGGCCGTGTACAACAGCGGGCTCTGCCTGGAGGAATACTTAGGCATAGACTCAAAGTACACTGACTGAAAATGAAAAACTTAAAGCCGCTTAGGCAAAAGGAGCATATATGATAGCAATAGGCAGCGATCATGCGGGCTGGGAGCTTAAAAAGGCTCTCATGGCGCATCTGGAGGAAATAGGCGAAAAGTACATCGAAACGGGCTGTACCGACGGGAAGAGCATAGACTATCCCGCCGTTGCCCGTGACACCTGCGAACTGGTGATCTCCGGCAAGGCGGACAGGGCTGTGCTCATCTGCGGCACCGGCATAGGCATTTCCATCAGTGCCAACAAGGTAAAGGGCATAAGGGCGGCACTGTGTACGGACTGCTACATGGCAAAGTACACACGGCTCCACAACGATGCAAACGTTCTGTGCCTGGGAGGGCGTGTCATAGGAGAAGGGCTTGCAACAGAGATACTCGACACCTTCCTCTCCACAGGCTTTGAGGGCGGCCGTCACCAGAGGCGCATCGACATGATAGCGGACATAGAAAACGAAGCGAAGTATAAGTAAAGTAACAGGTTAAGTATGGCAGGGGCGGCTTTTTTCTCTTTTCCCCGCTAGGGGCTAGGGATTAGGGTGCTAGGAGCTAGACTGTGACTGGAATTACTTGCTTGACCTCCTCTTTTCCTGCAAAAGCTGCGCTTTTGCGGAGATAGAGGCAACACGCTGTATGGTCACCGTCAACAAATCTTGCTTCTTGCCTCTTGCTTCTGATTTGGAGGTATATATGAACTGCACGATCATAGATCATCCCCTGGTGCAGCACAAGCTGGCGCTTTTAAGGGACGAGAACACAGGCTCAAAGGAATTCAGGGAGCTGGTGGGTGAGACTGCCATGCTCATCTGCTACGAGGCCATGAGGGATCTGCCCACACAGGCTACTCAGGTAAAGACACCCTTCGGCACTGCGGACGCAAGGCTCATATCCGGGAAGAAGCTGGCGCTTGTTCCCATAATGCGTTCGGGGCTTGGCATGGTGGACGGCATAATGAAGGCTATCCCTGCGGCAAAGGTGGGGCATATCGGCACCTTCCGTGACCCTTACACCGCAGACACCACCGAATACTACTGCAAGCTGCCCTCGGACATGAAGCACCGCATCGCCATCATCGCAGACATATGCATTGCCACGGGCGGGGCGGCGTGCGAAGCCATACGCCTTGTGAAGAACGCAGGCTGCACCGACATCCGCTATCTCAGCATAGTTGCAACGGAGCAGGGCATAGACCACATAAACGCTGCCCATCCCGATGTAAGGGTGTACACAGCGGCTGTGGACAGCGGCCTTAACGAGGAAATGTTCGTAGTCCCCGGCATAGGGGATTCCGGCGCCAGAATGTACGGGACCAGGTAAAGTAATAAGTAATAGGTAATAAGTAATAAGCAGTTAGAGAACAGTCGGTCTTGCTTCTTGCTTCTTGCCTCTTGCTTCCAGAAAACGGAGAGGATACTATGTGCGGAATAGTTGGATATGTGGGGAAGGACGAATGTGCCTCCCTGCTGGTAAAGTGCCTGAAAAGGCTTGAATACAGAGGATATGACTCAGCGGGCATCGCTGTCTTTGAAAAGGGGCGCATAAAGACCGTCAAGGCAAAGGGAAAGATAGCCGAGGGGCTCCAGAAGAAGCTGGATGAGAAGTGCCCCCACGGCACCTGCGGCATAGGCCACACCCGCTGGGCGACCCACGGGGAGCCCTCGGACATCAATTCGCACCCCATAGGCAACGGCCGTGTAAGCGTAGTACACAACGGCATAATAGAGAATTACCGTGAGATAAAGGAATCTCTTATGCGCCACGGCTACGGCTTTGAGTCCGAGACCGACACGGAGGCGGCTGTAAAGCTCCTTGACTACTACTATTCCGGGGATCCCATCGATGCCATATCAAAGATGATGGCAAAGGTGGAGGGTGCCTATGCACTGGGCATACTCTTCCGTGACTTCCCCGACAGGATATATGCAGTCAGGAAGGAAAGTCCCCTTATCGTGGGAAAGGGCAGGGGGGAGAACTTCATCGCCTCGGATGTTACTGCCATACTTGACCACACAAAGGAATACTATATACTCGAACACGGCGAGATAGCCGAGATCACCGAAAATGCGATAACCTTCTACGACGCTTCCTCCGGAGATACGGTGGAAAAGGAAGTGCAGGTGGCAGACTGGGATATCGAGGCTGCACAGAAGGGCGGCTACGAACATTTCATGCTCAAGGAGATACATGAGCAGCCCTCAGCCCTGCGCAACACCATATCCCCCCGCATCAAGGACGGCCTCCCCGATTTCTCCGAGTGCGGCCTTACGGATGAGATGATAAGGAATTACCGCCAGATATGGATAGTAGGCTGCGGCTCCGCAATGCACGCAGGCATGGTGGGCAAATATGTCACCGAGGAGCTGGCACGCATACCCGTGAATGTGGATATAGCCTCCGAATTCAAGTACCGTGACCCTCTCATAAAGGAAAACGACCTGTGCATAATCATCTCCCAGTCCGGTGAGACTGCCGATACCAAGGCAGCGCTGGAGCTTGCCAACAAGGCGGGGGCTGATACCCTTGCCATAGTCAATGTGGTGGGCTCCTCCATTGCAAGAGAGGCAAAGATGGTGATGTACACCAATGCAGGCCCGGAGATATCCGTATGCTCCACCAAGGCGTATGCGGTGCAGTGTGCATTCATGTACCTTGTGGCATTCAAGGTGGCATATGCAGTGGGCACCATCACGGAGGATGAGTGCAGGAAGCTGTGCGGGGAGCTTTGCGGCATACCCGACATAGTGGCTAAGTGCATCGAGGAGAAGGAACAGTATCAGTTCGTGGCATCAAAGCTCATCAATGCGGATTCCCTGCTGTATATCGGCAGAGGGCTTGACTATGCTCTCTCCATGGAGGGCTCCCTGAAACTCAAGGAGATATCCTACATCCATTCCGAGTCCTATGCGGCAGGAGAGCTGAAGCACGGCACCATCTCCCTCATTGATGAGAATATGCCCGTCATAGCGGTGGCTACTCAGGAAAGGCTCTTTGACAAGACCCAGAGCAATGTGAAGGAGGTAAAGTCAAGGGGTGCCAAGGTGGTGCTCATCTGCAAGGAGGGGGCTGCTGTGGATGAGGCAAGCGTTGACTACAAGGTGCAGCTCCCCGGCATAAGGGATCTGCTCATGCCCCTTGTCACCATAGTTCCTCTGCAGCTTATAGCGTACTACACAGCCGTGCTCCTGGGCCGTGATGTGGATATGCCCAGAAATCTTGCAAAGTCGGTGACTGTTGAATAATGTCGGAGCTTATTTCTGCCATAGTCCCCTGCTTCAACGAGGAGGAGTCGCTGCCCCTCTTCTATGCGGAGATAGTCCGTGTGGCAGGGGAAATGAAGAGCACATACGGCGCAGAGTTTGAGTTTCTGTTCATAGATGACGGCTCAAAGGACGGCACTCTTGCCATACTGCGGGATATGCACAAAAGGGATGAGCGGGTAAGGTACATCTCCTTTTCCCGCAACTTCGGCAAGGAAGCTGCCATGATAGCAGGGCTTGAGGGCTCAAAGGGGGATTACTGCGTTATCCTTGATGCGGATCTGCAGCATCCGCCCGCACTGATCCCGCAGATGTACGAATATGTGGCAAAGGGCGAGTATGACTGCGCCGCCACAAGGCGCATCTCCCGCAAGGGGGAGGACAGGCTCATGTCCTTCTTTGCACGCAGCTTCTACAAGATCATCAACCGTGTATCGGATACGGAGATAGTGGACGGCGCCCAGGACTTTCGCTTCATGACCAGGCAGATGGTGGATGCCATCATCGCCCTGCCGGAATACAACCGCTTTTCCAAGGGGATATTCAGCTGGGTGGGCTTTAACACAAAGTACATTGAGGTGGAGAATGTGGAGCGTGTGGCAGGGACTACCACATGGAGCTTCCGCAAGCTGTTCCTCTATTCCCTGGAGGGGATAATCGGCTATTCCACCGCCCCCCTTGCCATATCCTCATGGCTGGGCGTGCTGTTCTGCCTTGTGGCATTTGTGATGATCGTGGTGACGGTGATAAAGACCCTTGTGTTCGGGGAGCCTGTAAAGGGCTATCCCACCACCATATGCGTATTGTGCCTTGTAGGGGGGCTGCAGCTTCTGTGCATGGGCATCACTGCGCAGTACATATCAAAGATGTATCTGGAGGTCAAGGGACGGCCCAAGTACATCAAGAAGGAAACTGAGGCTGACGGAAGGTAGGCCTTCCGCCAAGGAAACGGAGGCGGTATCATGGATAAGGCAATGCACAGGATAAGCTACGGGCTTTTTGTTGTGACTGCAAGCGTGGGCGGCAGGGACAACGGCTGTATAACCAACACTCTGGCACAGGTGACGTCATCCCCGGAAAGGGTGAGCCTTTGCGTGGCAAAGAGCAATCTTACCCATGATATGATAATGTCCGCAGGGGTGTTTACCGCCTCTGTGATAAGCACCGATGCGGATTTCGGGCTGTTTAGGAGATTCGGGTACCAGTCCGGGCGTGATACGGACAAATTTGCCTCCTTTGCGGGGTGCACAAGGGCAGCAAACGGCGCATATGCCATCACAGAGGGGACGAATGCCTACATCTGCGGCAGGGTGATACAGACCGTGGATCTGGGCACACATACCATGTTCATAGCCGATGTGACGGATGCACAGGTGCTGTCCGACGTTCCCTCCGCAACCTATGAATACTACCAGAAGAACATCAAGCCCGCCCCCGAGGCTGTGGGCACCGCTCCCGACGGACAGACCGTATGGCGGTGCAGGATATGCGGCTACGAGTATGTGGGGGAGGAGCTTCCCGAGGGCTTTGAGTGCCCCGTGTGCAAGCACGGCGCAGAGGATTTTGAGAAGGTACAGGCGTAGGCTTTTCAGACGACAAATCATTGCAGTGAATGTTCTGTTCTGACGTTCACATCATCATAAAGGGGAGAAGAATATGAATATCTGGCACGATATAGATCCGGACAGGATAACAAAGGAAGACTTCTACGCAATAATCGAGATACCCAGGTACAGCAAGATGAAGTATGAGCTGGACAAGGCCACAGGCCTGCTGAAGCTGGACAGGGTGCTGTACACCTCCACCCATTACCCTGCCAACTACGGCTTTATCCCCCGCACCTACGCAGAGGACGGCGACCCTCTTGACGTGCTGGTGATGTGCTCCGAGCCCATACAGCCCATGGCGCTGGTACACTGCTATCCCATAGGGGTCATATCCATGGTGGATGACAATTCAAGGGATGACAAGATAATCGCCATACCCTTTGAGGATCCAACCTACAATACCTTCAAGGACATAAAGGACGTTCCCGCCCACCGCTTTGACGAGATGACCCACTTTTTCAAGGTGTACAAGCAGCTTGAGGGCAAGGAAACAGCTGTTGATGCGGTAAGCGGCAAGGAGACCGCCCTTCAGATAATAGAGGACTCTATTAACAGCTATGTGGAGAACTTCTGCAGAGCCAGGAAGTGATGCGCCATGAATGACTACACAGCACTTCTGGAGGCGGCAAGGGAGGCAAAGGCCAATGCCTATGCCCCCTACTCCGGCTTTCATGTGGGGGCGGCGCTGCTGGCAAAGGGCGCTGTCTACACAGGGTGCAATGTGGAGAACGCCTCCTACGGGGGGTGCATCTGCGCCGAAAGAACAGCGTGTGTCAAGGCTGTATCCGCAGGGGAGAGGGATTTTCTTGCCATAGCCATTTCCGCAGATACGCCCTTGTGTACGCCCTGCGGCATATGCCGGCAGTTTTTGACGGAATTCGGGGACATGGATGTAATAATGGAGAACGAGGGCGGAGAACCGGTGGTACTGCGCCTGTCGGATCTGCTGCCCGCAGCCTTTTCCATGGACGGGCGCTGATGCGGACGGGATAGGACTTAGATCGAGGGGGGATAGATATGCTGAGATTTGCTGCCGAGGTGAAGGACACCCTTGGCAGGCTGCGCAGCGGCAGTCAGATAGATGAGGTACAGCAGTATTCCCTGCTGCTCATAATCTGTGCGCTGATACATCTGCTGTCAACAGTGGGGTTTGCGCTGCTGGGAGTGTCCCAGGCGGCATATTTCAATGCAGCCAGCACTGTGCTGTATATTCTCTGCCATGCCTTTGTCACCGGGAAAAATCTCCACACCATATACTACATCACATATGCGGAGATACTCGTATGCACGGTGGTAACTGTGCTGACGGTGGGCTGGGGATACGGGTCGCAGCTCTATATCGTGGCGATAACGCCTATAATATTCTTTCTCAGCTTTTCCCGTGAGGAGAGGAATGACGGGGCACGGGAGATAATGGCAGTGGGCACCACGTCGTTTCTGGCATATACGGGAGCGTATCTGCTGTCGGCGTTCGTGGAGCCCATGTATGAGACACCCGTTTATGCGGCGCTTGCCTTCCACACGGTGAATTCCCTGTGTATGTTCTCGGTAATAACCGTGTTCTCCATGATATTTCTCAGGGATCAGCAGGAAAAGCAGAATATGCTGGAGAATGAGCGGAACACCCTTGACTACGAGGCGGGTGTGGACAAGCTGACGGGGCTTTTCAACCGCCGCAGCATGGACAGCTTCATAGAGGAGGCGGATGCCTCCGGGGAGTCCTTCTCCTATATCATGTGCGACATAGACCACTTCAAGAACGTAAACGACACCTACGGCCATGATGCGGGAGATGTGATACTCAAGGGCATTGCAAACATAATCAGGGAAAACACCCGTGAAACGGATATCGTATGCCGCTGGGGCGGTGAGGAGATACTCATCCTTGCAAACGGCTCAAACCTTGAAGCGGCATACCGTCTGGCAGACCGCATACGCCGCAAGGTGGAGCGTGCCCAGTTCGTTGTAGGCAAGGACACCATCGGCATCACCATCACCATGGGCGTTGCGGAGATAACCGAGTGCGCCACCCCGGAGGAGCTGCTGGGCCTTGCGGACAACAGGCTCTACGCCGGCAAGCACGCCGGCAGGAACAGGGTCGTGTATTCGGGGTGAGTGTTCAGGGCTCTGCTTGTTGAAAAAGCAGAGCTTTGGTATATAAAAGGATCAGGAGGTCTATGATGGGAAATATCGCTTTGCTTGACTGTACTTTGAGGGACGGGGCTTATATCGTTGATTCGCAGTTCGGAGACAATGCCATCCGAGGGATCATATCCAAATTGCAGGATGTGGGCGCAGAGATAATAGAGTGCGGCTGGCTGAAAAACAGTCCGCATAAGGAAGGCAGTTCCTTCTTTCATGTGCCTGATGATGTTATCCCCTACCTTGCTTCAAAAAAGGACAATGTTACATACGCCGTTATGATAGACTGGGACAGATATGATCTTGACACCCTTCCACCGTGTGACGGGAGATCCATTGATGCTGTCCGAGTGGTATTCCCCCACGGCAAACACAGGGAAGGAATGGAAGTGGGCAGGCAGATAAAGGAGAAGGGATACCGTGTCCTCTTTCAGGCTGCCAATACCCTTGCCTACAGCGAAGATGACCTTATCGCCCTTGCAGAAGAGGCAAACCGGGTGAAGCCGGTGGCGCTTTCTGTGGTGGATACCTTCGGCGCCATGTTTGAAGAGGATCTTGAACGTATAATCACCATACTGGACAAGCATCTGGATCCTGATATACAGATAGGGTTCCATGCCCATAACAACCAGCAGCTTGCATTTGCGCTGGCTATCCGGTTTATCAGCTTTTTCAAGGACAGACCCCGTGATATCATGGTAGATTCCACTCTTTGCGGAATGGGCAGAGGTGCAGGAAATGCCACAACAGAGCTTGTTGTCAGCTATCTTGACCGCAAATGCGGATGTCACTATGATCTTGATGCTGTCATGGATGCCATAGATGTTTACATGGGCTATTATCAGGAGAATTACCGCTGGGGCTATTCCACACCGTATTTTATTGCGGGTATGTATCAGTGCCATGTGAACAATATCGCATATCTTCTCAACAATCACCGCACAAGTGCAAAGGATATGCGCAATATCATCAATTCCATGGATCAGTCCGACAGGCGCAAGTATGACTATGATCTGCTTGAAAAGAAGTATCTGAATATCGTGAGCCGCAATGTGGATGACACAGCTGCGATAAGTGAGCTTGCAGACAGTCTGAGGGGCAGGGAGATAGTTCTTGTGGCACCCGGAAAGAGTTCCCTTGATGAACAGGAAAGGATCAGGGAGCTGATAAAGGACAGAAATGCTGCAGTAATAGGTGTTAATGCTATCCTCCCCGGTTATGACTACGACTATGTGCTGTTTGTCAATGCAGCACGGTATGACTATGCCAGGGAGACTGTGCCGGGCTTTGACAGTGTGAAGAGGATAGTCCTTTCCAATATCAGCACAGACGGGAACAGCAAGGAGCTGGTGGTGGCGTATGACCATGCGGTAAGGCAGGGCTGGCCTCATTTTGACAACGCTGTGATATGTGCCCTTAGGCTTATGGACTATCTGGGTATCGGCAGGGTCAGCATAGCGGGCTTTGACGGATTCAGGACACGGTACAACGAAAGCTATGCTGATCCTCATCTGCCGTCCTTGAATCCGGACAACAAATGGGATGAACTGAATGCGGAGATAACCGAAATGTTTGCTGACTATAAGGCGAATGCGGTGCATTGCCGTGAGATAGAATTTCTGACGGACAGCCTTTTTAACAGATAGGTCAAGGAAGGTCACAGGATGATAAAGGTATCGGATTACATAATCAAAAGGCTTGAGGAGACAGGCGCAAAGCATATGTTCATGCTTCCGGGCGGCGGAGCCATGCACCTGAATGACTCCCTCGGGAAGAGCAAAGTGCTTGAGTATGTATGCTGTCAGCACGAACAGGGGGCAGCCATAGCCGCTGAAAGCTATGCAAGGGTGAATGACAGGATAGGTCTCCTGATGGTGACCACAGGCCCCGGCGGGACGAATGCTCTCACCGGGGTGGCAGGGGCATACCTTGAATCCACACCCATGTTTGTGGTTTCCGGGCAGGTCAAGCGGCTGGATATGATAAACGGGCAAGGCATCAGACAGCAGGGTATGCAGGAGCTTGACATCATATCCGTAGTAAGACCCATGACAAAGTATGCCGCCGTTGTTGATGATCCCAATATGGTGAGATACCATGTGGAAAGGGCTTTGTATGAGGCAACACACGGGCGCAAGGGCCCGGTGTGGCTGGATGTACCCCTTGATGTTCAGGCGGCTCAGGTCAATGAGGACAGTCTGATGGGTTATACTCCCTTTGAGATACCTGAGGACGAAGTGTTCATTGAGAAGAAGGCTGTGGAGTTCATAGACCGCCTTAACAGCTCCGAACGCCCCGTAATGCTTGCCGGGAACGGGATACGCCTGTCCGGCGCTGTCTCTGAATTCCATGAGCTTGTAAAGCTGCTGGGCATCCCTGTTCTTACAACATGGAACGGCATCGACCTTATGACAGAGGATGACCCCATGTATTTCGGGCGGCCGGGGGGACTTGGCCATCGCTATGCCAATTTCATCCAGCAGAACTCAGATCTTTTCCTGTCCGTAGGCGCACGGCTGAACCTTCTCCAGACCGGCTATAATTTCAACGGCTTTGCAAGGGGCGCATACAAGGTACAGGTGGATATTGACCGGAATGAGCTGCAGAAGACGAATGTGCGGCCTGATATGATCGTCTGCGCGGATGCGGGCACATTCATAAGGGCTGTGCTGAAGCACAGTGACATGGTCCTCAGGAAAAAGCGCACAGATTGGTTTGACTATGCGCAGCGGATGAAGGAAAAGTACCCTCTTATCCTTCCGGAATACAGGGAGGAAAAGGGTGCTGTAAACACATACTGCCTTATTGAAGCCATTTCCGACAGGCTCACCGGAGATGATATATATGTTTCCGGCAGTTCAGGCAGCTGTATAGACATATCCATGCAGGGGTTCAAGGTCAAAAAAGGGCAGAGGGTATTCTGCACAAAAGGTCTTGCCTCCATGGGATACGGCCTTCCCTCTACCATAGGTGCCTGCCTTGCGGGGGGCAGGAGAAGGACAGTCAGTGTAAACGGCGACGGCGGTTTTGCCATGAATATCCAGGAGCTTGAGACTATAAGACGGCTGCAGCTCCCCATAAAGATATTCGTCCTTTCAAACCACGGATATGGAGCGATACAGGCTACCCAGACGAATATATTCAACAGGCATTTTGTAGCCTGCAATGAGGAATCGGGGTTGACTCTGCCCGATGTTTCCCGAATAGCAGAGGCATATGGCATCAAGACTGTCACTATCAGGGATATGGACGAGCTGTATAACAGGGTGGACGAGGTGCTTGCATATGACGGCCCCGTGGTATGCAGTGTAATGACTCCAATAGAGCTCACTGCCAGACCGAAGCAGGTATCATACAAGCGCTCTGACGGACAGATGGAATCCCTGCCTTTGGAATATATGAATCCCCCTATCCCCGATGAGGAGATGGAGGAAAATATGCTGATACCTATGTATGAGAGGCATTGATGCATGATTAAGAATGTTATCTTTGATCTGGACGGGACACTTCTTGACACAAGTGCGGGTATCATTGAGTCTATACAGTATACCGTAGATAAAATGGGTTCATCCCCCCTTTCCCATGAGCAGATGCTGTCATTTATAGGACCATCTCTGCAGAGATCCTTTGCTGATGTATGCGGATATGACGAGAACGAGGTCATGCGGGCGGTGGAGCTTTTTCGTGAGCGCTACAGCTCGGGAGCTATGTACAATGCAGCGCCTTATGAAGGGATCTTATCCCTTTGTAAGAGGCTGAGAGATGATGGGATAGCAGTGGCAGTGGCAACAAACAAAAAAGAAGATCTTGCGAGAAAGGTGCTTTCTCATTTTGGGTTTGATAAATACTGCCGGCCGATACATGGCGCTGATCCAAATGCACATTTAAAAAAGTCCGATATTATTCTTTTGTGCATGGGCGAAATGAACGCAGCATCAGAAGAGACCGTGATGGTAGGCGATACTATGGGGGATGCAAAGGGCGCAAGGGAGGCAGGGATAGCCTTTCTGCCGGTATCCTACGGTTTTGGGGATTTTGACGGCATGGATCTGACAGAATACCATTGTGTCGGTATTGCATCATCTCCTGCTGATATAGGGACATATATACGAGGAAAAGAGATCTCCCTTCAATGACACTTCACAATGCACCCTGTAAGGGGTGCATTCTTTTGTAAAGGGCTTTATTTACAATCCACAAAAACCCGATTATAACTTTGTAAGTAATGCATATGCAAGATATAATCAGTATTTTATTGATTTTTAATGAAATATATGTTATACTGTTAGGGTAATGAATCGTACCGGAAGGTACTTGTAACAGGAGGTAATTATTATGGGACTTATTCAGGCTGCTGTAGGTTCGGTAGGCGGCGCGCTGGCCGATTCCTGGAAGGAAGTCATCGAGCCTGCGGATATGAGCGACGGCACTCTGCTCGTCAAGGGCGTTGCTGCAAGAAAGGGCGGCTCCAACACAAAGGGTTCGGATGATTATGTGAGCAACGGCTCTGTTATCCATGTATACCCCAATACCCTCATGCTGCTCATCGACGGCGGCAAGATCGTTGACTATTCCGCAGAGGAGGGCTACTACACAGTAAACAACTCATCTGCTCCCTCACTGTTCAACGGCGATTTCAAGGATTCCCTGCTGGATACATGGAAGCGTCTGCAGTTCGGCGGCGTGCCCTCCGCAAAGCAGATGGTGTACTACATCAACACCGCTGAGATCAAGGGCATAAAGTTCGGCACCCGCAATCCCGTTCAGTATTTCGATAACTTCTACAATGCGGAGCTGTTCCTGAGAGCCCACGGCACCTATTCCATAAAGATTGCCGATCCCCTCAAGTTCTTTGCGGAGTTTGCCCCCAAGGGCACAACTTCCATCACCGCAAAGAGCCTCAACGAACAGCTCACCGATGAGTTTATGGATGCCCTCCAGTCTGCCATCAACCAGATGTCCGCAGACGGCGTGAGAGTCTCCATGATAACCTCCAAGTCCAGAGAGCTCTCCAAGTATATGTCCAAGACCCTTGATGAGGACTGGACGGAGCTCAGGGGCATAGAGGTATGCTCCGTTGGTATTGCATCCATCAGCTATGATGATGAGTCCAAGGAACTTATCAATATGCGCAACAAGGGCGCTATGATGTCCGATGCCACCATCCGTGAGGGCTATGTACAGTCCAACATCGCAGAGGGGCTCAATGCCGCAGGCTCCAACACAGCAGGCGCCGGCAACGCATTCATGGGCGTAGGCATGGGCATGAACATGGCAGGCGGCTTTATGAACACCGCCTCCCAGACAAATGCCATGCAGATGCAGATGCAGCAGCAGCAAATGCAGCAGCAGCAGATGAATCAGCAGGCACCCGCAGCAGGCGCATGGACCTGCTCCTGCGGCACACAGAACACAGGCAACTTCTGCAATAACTGCGGCAGCAAGAAGCCCGCTCCTGCAGGCTCCTGGACCTGCTCCTGCGGTCAGGTGAACACCGGCAACTTCTGTAACAACTGCGGCAGCAAGAAGCCCGACAACGGCTCCTGGACCTGCTCCTGCGGCCAGGTGAACACCGGTAACTTCTGCAACAACTGCGGCAGCAAGAAGCCCTGAGTAAAACCGCATATGACACCTACGGAGGGCATTGCCCTCCGTAATCAATGTATAGTGATAGGGGGTGCGCTATGGCATCATCTGGAACATATTCGTTAAAGTGCCCCAACTGCGGCGGTGAGCTGAAGTGGGAGGCGGAGAGCCAGCTGTTGGTGTGCGAATACTGCGATTCCAACTTTACCGAGGAAGAGGTCTCCCATCTGACGGAAGGGCAGACTCCCGATGCACAGGAGATAGCACAGGGAGAGGCTTTTTCCCAGGATACGGATCTGTATATATGCAACAGCTGCGGCGCCCAGATCTTCTCCGACCATGCAACTGCCGCTACGTTCTGCTACTACTGCCACAATCCCGTCACCCTTACGGGCAGGCTCTCCGGGGAATTCCGCCCGGAAAAGGTCATCCCATTTAAGGTGGCAAGGGAGAACGCCGTACTTATGTTTCAGGAGCACTGCCGGAAGAAATGGTTCCTCCCCGGGAATTTCACAAAGCTGTCCACTATGGAGAAGCTGACGGGGCTGTATGTGCCCTTCTGGCTTGCCGATGCCAATGTGGAGGCATACGCAGACTACACCGCCACAAGGTCGCACAAGTCCCGCAGGGGGGACACCACTCACGTAAGGGTGGATACCTTCTCCCTGACACGGGAGGCGCAGATGTCCTACAACGGCGTTCCCGCAGACGGCTCCCGCAAGATAGACGATACCATAATGGATGCTATCGAGCCCTTTGACTACAGGGAGCTCAAGGACTTTGACATATCCTATCTGGCGGGCTTCTACTGCGACAAGTACGATGTGGACAAGGCGGAGGTCTTAGGGCGCATACGCACCCGCATTGAGGCGGGGGCTGTAAAGCGGCTCCGGGAGGACATTCCCCCCATGTACGAGACCGTCACGGAGAAAAATCACCGGATACGGATGCTTGGTGTGCGCTGGCACTACATGATGATGCCCGTGTGGTTTTTCACCTACAAATACGCAGGCAAGGTGTACGAATTTGCCATGAATGCCCAGACAGGCAAGGTGGCAGGGCAGTACCCCGTTTCAAAGCTGAAAATGCTGATGTGGTCCGCAGCGCTTTTTGCTGCAGTGGGTCTTGTCATCACGCTGATAGCGGGATTTCTCGGGGGGTGAGGACGTGAAAAGGATAGCAGGGCTTATAGCCTCTCTGGTGATAATGTTCATGTTCCCCGTGCTGGCTCACGCCACAGTGTGGCTTGACGACCAGAATGACCTCTACACCGACTCCCAGGAGCAGCAGCTTCTGGAGGAGATGCAGCGCACGGCTGATCACACAGGCTGGAACATTGCCATAGTTACCTATTCTGCGGACTACGATCCGGAGGCCTACGGTGAGAACACCGCCTACAGAATGGCATATACCGAGGCGGAGCGCCTTTACGACGAGCATTTCGGTGTGAACTCCTCCGGGGTGCTGTATCTGTGCGATGTGGGCTACCGCTATGTATGCGTTGCCAACAATGCAAGGAACTACATCGACGGTATGCGGCTCCAGCGCATGGTCACCAGTATGGAGAAATACTATTTCGACTATGATGATATGGGTCATGCAAGGGAATTCCTCTCCCGCATAGATATGTACTATGATGCAGGGGTGGGGACAAGCTGGATGACATTCAGTGACTTCATCCCCGGCATAGTGGGGGGTATCATCGCAGTGATCATACTCATTGCGGCTGTGTGGCACAGGTACAAGACCCCTGTTGCCCCATCCGCCAATGAATACCTGTTCAAGAGCGGTGTCACCTTTACAAAGCGGCGGGATGTGTTCGTAGGCTCCCACAGCTACAGCTACTCCAACTCCTCCGGAGGAGGGGGAGGGGGCTTCCACGGCGGGGGCGGCGGTCATCACGGCGGCGGCGGCCACGGCGGCCACAGGTGATACATAAGGACTATCGCATACAGAGGGGGCTCGTCCCCCTCTTTTTGTATACAAAGACAGGATCTGCCCGTCAGCTTTGCGGGAATGAAAAAGTGTATCAGCCTGAAAGTCATTGAAAAAATGCAAATTTTGGCTCAAAAACCATTGAAAAAATGCAAATTTTGGCTCAAAAACCATTGAAAAAATGTCGGGCTTGTGATATAATGGCTTTATACTAAGCTTTATGGGGTGACTGATATGTTGGAAAGAAAGGCAGAAGGCGAGATATTATCATGGATAAGCTCCTCCCGAACAGCACTTCTTGTCAGCGGTGCCCGCCAGGTGGGCAAAACCTATACTATCCGAAAGTGCCTCAGGGAAGAAGGCTGCGATTATATTGAAATAAATCTTATTGAGGAGCCCGATCTTATACCTGCGCTTTCCAGATGCGATAAGGTGGAAGATCTTATACTTGTACTCTCTGCGACTAAGGGCTGCAAGTTTACCAAGGGCAGGACCATAGTATTTATTGATGAGGTCCAGGAGCTCAGGGACATTGTTACAAAAGTCAAGTTCTGGGTGGATGAAGGGAGCTTTAAATATATCCTAAGCGGATCTCTGCTCGGGGTCGAGCTTCACAGCCTGAGATCTGCACCTGTGGGGTATCTGTCCTTTCTTGAAATGTATCCTCTTGATTTTGAAGAGTTTTTGACAGCCTCCGGCGTAGCAGCAGATATCTTGTCACATATGCGCTCATGCTTTGATGAGATGAGACCCGTGGATGAATATGTGCACCAGAAGCTCATGCAGCACTTTTCACGCTACCTTGTAGTAGGCGGTATGCCGGCAGCCGTGCAGGAGTATATCACCTCCGGTGATATTGCCAGGGTCTCCGAAATACAGCGGGATATCATTGAACTGTATAAGCTCGATTTTACCAAATATGAGAATGATGATAAAAAACTGATGCTCATATCTGTTTTTGATCAGATGCCTTCCCAGCTGATGAAACAAAATCGCAGATTTAATTTCAGCAATATAAAAAAGGGTCTGCGGTTTGAACGCCTTGAAGACAGTTTTCTGTGGCTGACAAATGCAGGAGTGACCATAACCGTGTTTAACACAACAGAGCCAAGAATACCCTTGAGACAGAATGAGAAAAGCAGTCTGTTCAAGCTTTATGCAGCCGATGTTGGTCTGCTTTCATGCCAGTATGGAAATGCCATGAGGCTGAAGATACTTACAGGTGACCGGTCGGTCAATTTGGGTGGCATATATGAGAATGCCGTGGCACAAGAGCTGAATTCACACGGATTCCCGATGTATTTCTACAACAGCCATAAGAATGGTGAACTGGATTTTTTGATAGAACAGGACAACGGTGTTGTTCCTATTGAAGTAAAGAGCGGCAAGGATTATTATGTTCATTCTGCAATGACGAAGGCCTGCGCCAATAAGGAGTACGGTATCATGAAGGGATATGTGCTGGGGAACTGCAATGTTTCTGTAGACGGCAGGATCTGTTATATGCCTGTATATTTTGCGGCATTTATCCGTGAAGATACGGTGCTTCCCGTTCTTTCGCCTTTGGCATAACAGCCGGATGTCTGCAAAACTAAACAGGACGATCATGGATATAAAGGATATGAGCGGGGATATCCCTGCAGTATGGAATGTAGATGCGGTGCGTGTGGGCAGTGACGGTCTGCACTGTGAAGTGGAGGATCTTGTGGTCTGTGAGCACTTCATCACCGTGTATGTAAACGGCACGCCTGTGTTCGGCCTTTCCTGCACCCCAAAGGATCTGTGTGAGCTGGTGCTGGGCAGGCTGCTCACCGAGGGGTTCATCACAGGCACACAGGATGTGGACAGCATTTTTATCTGCGGCACAGGGGAAACGGCTGATGTGGTGCTCCCCGGGGGCATTGCACTGAAGGAGGATATCAATGTCCCCACTTGCTGCACAGGCAACAAAGGGGTATACTCGCCTGCAAAAAAGGCTTGCAAAAGGCTTTCCCCCGCAGAGCCGGATGACAGGCGCATATTTGCCCTTGTACGCCGGTTCAAAGAGGACAGCGCTCTGCACCGGGGGACAAACGGCACCCACAGCTGCTACCTTGATACAGGGGAGGACATACTCTGCTTTGAGGATATAAGCCGCCACAATGCCCTTGACAAGGCGGTGGGATATGCACTGATAAACGGCATCGACCCTGCGGGGTGCATACTCTTCACCACAGGACGCATAGCCCTTGATATGTGTGAAAAGGCCATAATGGCAGGGATACCCGTGCTTGCGAGCAAGGCGGCGGCAACACGGGAGGCTGTGAACAAAGCCCGTGAATGTGGTCTTACCCTTATCTGCAAGGCATGGCCTGATAGCTTCGCTATAGAAGCAAGAGGTCAGAAGCAAGAAGCAAGAAGTTGACAAAAAGCGGGCAGCTTGTTTCCTCTTCATAAGAGCAGAGAAGCAAGCGGAGATATAAGCTCTCTGTCAGCTTATCTTGTTCCTTGCTTCTTGCTTGACAGCATACCGCCCGGTATGATATAATAGCGTAGCAATAACACGAGAGAAGGACGTTTTATGATACTCGCATCCGCATCCCCAAGGCGCAGGGAGCTGCTGGGGCTTATAACAAAGGATTTTGAGGTGATACCCTCCAATGCGCCGGAGGTGATACCCGAGGGCTGCGATCCCTTTAAGGCATCGGAGCACCTGGCGTGCATAAAGGCGCAGGACATCGCCGCACTGCACCCGGGTGAAACGGTCATAGGGGCGGACACCACCGTCATCTGTGACGGACAGATACTGGGCAAGCCCCGTGATGAGGAGGATGCCCGCAGGATGCTCACCCTCCTTTCCGGAAAGGTACACTGTGTGGTGACAGGGGTGTGCATAGTAAAGGGCGCTGTTAAAGAGTCCTTCTCCGTCTGCACGAAGGTGGAATTCTATTCCCTTTCCCGGGAGGAGATCGACCGTTACATCGCCACAGGGGATCCCATGGACAAGGCAGGTGCCTACGGCATACAGACCGAGGGGGCACTGCTTGTAAAGGGCATAGAAGGGGATTTTATGAACGTGGTCGGCCTGCCTGTGGCGGAGCTGTACAGGCATTTGTCAGCCATGAGCTGATACACACTCACAAGCATGATCAGAGGAGATAGTATGGAAAATATCACAGTTAAACTCGGCAAGATAGTAAGCGATGCCTTTGTTAAGGCGGGATACGGCGGGGACAGTGCCCCGGCGGTGACAGTCACCCTTTCAGACAGGCCCGACCTCTGCCAGTTCCAGTCAAATTCCGCATTTGCCTATTCAAAGGTGTTCCGCAAGGCACCCTTTATGATCTCCGACGATGTGGCAAAGGTGCTGAATGACTCAGACATACTCACAGCCGAGAGCGTAAAGCCCGGCTTTATAAACATAAACCTGAAGGACAGCTGTATCCTTTCCCTCCTGCAGGAGCTTGCAGAGGATGAGCACTACGGCATAGCACAGCAGAGCGGGCGGCTGGTAATGGACTACGGCGGCCCCAATGTGGCAAAGCCTTTGCACATAGGGCATCTGCGCTCTGCCATAATAGGCCAGTCGCTTAAAAACATCGCCCGTATGTGCGGTCTTACGGTAACAAGCGACATACACCTGGGGGACTGGGGCTTGCAGATAGGCCTTGTAATAGCAGAGCTGAATGACCGCCACCCGGAGTGGAACTGCTTTGCTGAAGACTATGACGGCTCCCCTGTGCCCGAACTTGATGTGGATCTCTTGAATGAGGTGTACCCCACCGCATCAGCCCGCTCCAAGACGGATGAGGCGTTTGCGGCAAAGGCACATACAGCCACATTTGAGCTCCAGAGCGGCAGGGCGGGATATATGGCGCTGTGGCGGGAGATAATGCGTGTCTCCTGTGAGGATCTGAAAAAGAATTACGATGCCCTGGGAGTGGACTTTGACTGCTGGTACGGGGAATCGGATGCGGATAAGTACATACCCGGGCTGTATGCTCTGCTTGAGGAAAAGGGTCTCTCCTACGAAAGCGAGGGCGCCCTTGTGGTGGATGTGGCAAAGGAGGACGACAAGTCCCCGGTGCCTCCCATAATCGTGCGCAAATCGGACAATTCCAGCATATATGCCACCACCGACCTTGCCACTATAATACAGCGTCAGCAGGACTTCGCCCCGGATATGATCTGGTATGTGGTGGACAACAGGCAGGAATTCCACTTTACACAGGTGTTCCGCTGCGCAAGGCGGGCAGGACTTGTGCCTGATGATACAAAGCTGGAATTCTTGGGCTTTGGCACCATGAACGGCAAGGACGGCAAGCCCTACAAGACAAGGGAGGGGGGTGTCATGCGCCTTTCTGACCTGATAGGCACCGTGTGCGAAGCAGCTCGTGCCCGCCTTGACGAAAGCGGCAAGGTGGATGAGTCGGAGCGTGAGGAATATGCAAAGCGCATCGGCATCGCAGCCATAAAGTTCGGCGACCTTATCAACCACCGCTCCAAGGACTATATCTTCGACCTTGACAAATTCCTCTCCGCAGACGGAAAGACAGGCGTGTATGTGCTCTACGCCGTATCAAGGATAAATTCCGTAATGGCAAAGGCAGCCAATGAAAAGGGCAGCTTTGAGGTCATCTCCACCGACAGCGAGCGTGCCCTTGCATTAAAGCTCCTGTCCTCCCCGGAGAGCTTCGGGGCAGCTTTGCGTGAGCGTGCTCCCTCCTTTGTGTGCGACGATATGTATAATCTGGCGGCGGCATTCTCCGGCTTCTACCATGAGAACCGCATAGCAGACGAGGAGGATGCTTCAAAGCGCAGCACCCGCCTTGCCCTGTGCGCCCTCACCCGCCGCATGATAACCGCCGAGCTTGATGCCCTTGGCATAAAGCCTGTGGAAAAAATGTGATGGAAAATGCAAAAGGCAGAGAGCGCATTGCCGCCCTTGACATTTTGCGGGGGTGCGCTCTCATCTATGTGATGCTCTACCACCTGATGTATGACCTTCGCTTTATGTTCAGCGTGGACACTCCCTCCGTGCTGACCCCCGGGAACTGGGTGTTTGAGATATTCCACACCCTGTGCCTTATTACCCTGTTCACCGTGTCGGGCATATGTACACGCTACTCACGGGACAGTGTGCGCAGGGGAGCGGTGCTTTGTATAGCAGGCTTCCTCATCACGGCAGGGACAGAGCTTTTCATGCCCTCGGAGCTTATCGTCTTCGGGGTGATAAGCTGCTTCGGGGCTTGCATGGTAATAACGGGGCTGTTAAAAAAGCCCCTTTCAAAGCTGCCTGTGTGGACAGCCCCCATATTCTTCCTGTTGTGGGCTGTGTTTGAGAATACCTATAAGACAGGGGAGATAAACCTGTTCTTCACCACAGTCACCGTCCATTTCCCGGAGGTGCAGCATCTATACCCCATAGGGATAACAGGCAGCGGCTTTTACAGTGCAGATTACTTCCCTCTTATCCCCTGGCTGTTCCTGTTCCTCATGGGATTTGCCCTGTTCCCCCTTGTGGACGGGAGGAAGCTGCCCGGCGGCTTCTATCGTATGCACTGCCGCCCCCTTGAATTCATCGGCAGACATTCCCTCTGGTTCTACGCCCTGCATCAGCCGGTGTTCTTAGGGGTGCTGGCGGTGATCCTCGGATGAAATGTCAGACTGCGTTTTTTGGGAGAATGATATGAGTGAGCTGATTTTGTATCATGGGACGGCAGATAGGGTCATTTGTCCAACATATGGGCTTGGCAATGATAAGCACGATTACGGAAAAGGCTTCTATCTGACTGAAAGTATAGACCTTGCCAAGGAATGGGCTGTTTGCAGACCGAATGAGACCGCCGGGTGGGTGCATAAATTCTTGCTCGAAACGGACGGGCTCAGTATCTTTGATTTTGAAAAATATGATGTGCTTTCATGGCTTGCGGAGCTGATGAAGCACAGAGATGCATCAAACAGCAGGCGGTATCATATGCTTGCGGAGAAATTCATCAGAAAGTACGGCGCTGATACGGAGAGATATGACATCATCAGAGGGTGGCGGGCAAATGCATCTTATTTCTATATTGCAAAGGAATTCGTCCGTGATAACATAGATCTTGAAATATTGCCGGAGCTTCTTTCTCTGGGCGGGCTTGGGATACAGTACTGCCTAAAATCAGAGCTTGCCTTTGCAAGACTGCATGAGGTCACAGAAGATATTATTGAAGTCGATTATTCCGAATTCAACGAAAGGTATAACCGGCGGGATGCTGCGGCAAGACAGAAAATGCGGGATCTTGTGGAGTCGGATGCAAACAAGGTCACCAATGTTTTCAGCACACTGTTTGGAGAGTGAGGTCATGGGTGCTTATTCAGAAGTGTACCTAAACGATGTTGTGGAAAATCAGGGCAGGCTTTTTGATCTTGTGGCTAATTCTTTTCCCGACAAGGATACGGAAGAGTTTATCACGGCATATATGAACGGGAAGACACGGGAAAGCATCGATCGGGGGCAGGCCTATGTCAGTACGATGTCAGCAGGTGAATTGCTGCAGTACTTTATTGACACAGAAACGTATACTTTCAAAGACGGGAAGGCGATGGAGGGGTTCATGCCCGACTGGATAGGTGAGTTTTATGCATACTACCAATGGTTTTACGCCCTGTCAAGCAGTCAGGTGATACAAAAAGTGCCGTTGTCATTCCTTAAAAAGGCTTATCCCGGGCTTCACGATCTGGAGCTGGAGCTTGCAGTAAGAAAGGTCGGTGTACCGTCATGAATGTGATATGCTTCCATGATCCCGATGAGGAAAACGGATATCTGAGCAACTGGTATCCTTCGGATTTTTCTGCCAAGGGTATCCGCTATTCGTCCATGGAGCAGTATATGATGTATCATAAAGCGTTATGCTTTGGAGACAGGCGCATTGCGGCGGAGATACTTGCCACATCCGATGTGGCGCAGATAAAGGCACTGGGCAGGGCGGTATCCGGTTATGACGACCACGTCTGGAACGGAATGCGGCAGATAATAGTATATGAAGGGCTTTGCTGTAAATTCTCACAGAACAGGGTGCTTCTGGATAAGCTCAGAGACACGGGGAATGCACTTCTGGCGGAGTGTGCGGTGAGGGACACCATATGGGGGATAGGCCTTTCCATGACAGATCCGGACAGGCTTGACCGCCGTAAATGGAGGGGGCGGAATCTGCTGGGCTATACGCTCATGCTGACAAGAGACAGGCTGTGATCTGCGCAAAGTGTCTTTCCTGTTGACGATGGGATACCGCAACCGCTCCGGCGATCCTACGCCCCCTGTTCTTAGGTGTGCTGATGCTGGTGTTCTCCCTCGGGTGACGGCTGAAAAAGCATCCGCAAAACCTGTGTGTTTTGCGGATTTTTTGCGGGTCACAGCAGTTAAAACAAGTCGCTGTGGGTTCCTGTTCTGGTCAGATAGAGAATGAGCTCACTGTCTGAGATTTCGTAGATGAGCAGCCAGTCGGGAGTTATATGGCATTCACGGCAGCCCCCGTAGTTTCCGGCTAAGCTGTGATCCCTGTACTTTGCGGCTAATGGCTGCCCCATTGCAAGCGTATCCACAACGCTGGTGAGCAAGGAAAGGTCATAGCCCCGCTTTTTCGCTGATTTCAGGTCTTTCTTGAACATTGAGGTCAGAACAATGCCGTACTTAGGTTCGTTATTCATCTTCTGACAACTCCTCCAAGACCTGGCTGAAGGAGCTGTATACCTTTTTATTCGGGTCTTTTTTCAGCGCTTCTGCCTCTTCGATAGCCAGAATAGTATCCGCATTCGGAGTGTCATACCGGATAACGCTCTGCATATAGTTCACAATGCTTCCCTTGACGTTCTGTCCCTGCCTGATGACAATGCTCTTGAAGGTGTTGTATAAGTTCCTGTCCATGACGAATGAGCAGGTAACCATATCTGACTTCATAAAACCGCCCCTTTCTGATACTTAGTAAATAAACTTATGTTGCTAAGTATTATACTGTATTATCAACAGTTTGTCAAGTCATGTTTGCGGCGGCAACCTCTTTTTCAGAAGACAAGGTGTTTTATGCTGAATGAGAGCGCCCCACGAGCGCAAATGCTACAAATAACACAGGGCGGTTTTAGTCATTCCCGCAAAAATCCACAATCCCCCTTGACATTTCCCCTGTGAAATGGTATAATCTTACCAAACTTTGGGAAAGGGGCTTGACATCATGACTGCTATGTGCTTCGGTTTGAACAGAGCAGAACAGAACAGGATAGCTGCGCCCTTTTTGAGACTTCAATAAGGCTTATACGCCCGTGACCGCTGTGTAATGCACAGGGGTTATGGGCGTTTTGCATTATAAATAAGAAAGAAGGAATGAATATGACCAAAACAAGAACAAGCCGATTTATAAGTATGTTCCTGTGCGTGTGCATGGCGGTGCTGTGCATACAGGGGCTGAGCTTCAGGGCAGCGGCAGATGCTCAGACCTATACTGTTACCATTTCGGCAAACGGCAACAGCAAGACTATTGAAAATGTCACTTTGCCCCGCACCTTTAGATGTGATTACATGAATGAAAATGGAGAGCTTGACCTCATCATAAAAGAGTTGTATGGTATTGATACACGCGGTTTTTGCCACCCAAGCTATGTACCCTCCTCTGATAATCCGTCTGTTACTGCCGGTCTTGATGGGATGAGTCACTATTTCACCATCACGTCCGAGTTTGCCGGCTCAGCCACAATAAGCGGTACGTATAAGAAATGGGGTGCCGATCCGTTTGAGTATTCTCTCTCTGTCTCATTGGAATCTGAGGCTCACACCCACAACTATGCTTTCTCCGCAAATGGTGATACTATCACAGTAAACTGCGACAAAGCCGGCTGCACAGAGCCTCCCTACACAGCATCTATCACTCTCATTCCCCCCACCCTCACCACAGAAGGCGGCGAGGGCAGCCCGGAAGCTACGCTCCTGTTTACAGGCATTGACGAGGATCTTCTTGCATATTGGAATTGCACCATGGAAGATCTTGTGGCTGTTGCACAGAATGCCATAGTGTACTATAATGGAGATGAAAAGCTTGACGAAGCCCCCACAGAGGCTGGCGACTACACCGCAAAACTTACTATTTATGCTGATGGCGAATACACAGCGACCATTCCCTACACCATAGCAGAGGCAAAGTCCGAGGAAGAACCTGAGCCTGCACCTGCTCCTTCTGCTCCCATAGCAGTTACCGGCACTGCAAAGGCAGCCTCCGGCGGCGCACCCGGTCTTGTTTCCGGCACAAGCGGATCACTTGAGATGCTGACCTGGAACGCACAGCTTGACGGCAAGACCCTCACCTGGGAGGCAAAGGACGGCGCAGACGGATTTGTTATCAGCATCCGTGCAAAGGGTGCCAAGGCATTCAAGCGCTTTGACAGAGTAACTGAGAAGTCCGCTGACATTTCCAGGCTTAAGCCCGGCACCTACACCATATACGTAAGATACGAAAAGGACGGCAAGCTTGCAAAGTGCCGCCAGTCCGCAAGGACTACCATAAAGATCAAGTAAGCTGACGGCTTAGATCACAGGTCAAAAGCAAAAACACAGGGCGCAAACGCACCACAGCGTTTGCGCCTGTACCTGTTCCGAGCTTCTTTTGACATACACAAAAAAGCAGCCTGCAAAACAGGCTGCTTTATTTACTTTGTATTGGACATCTTCCAGCGGAAGGTGGAGATGCGCTGCGCCCTTGTGTTGTCGTAGCTGATGTTGCTGCACGCAATGCTCACATCGTTGTAGCGGTAGTTGGTCTTCTGCTCCTTTGACCCGCCGAAGAGGGGGATCTTTATGTTGTCCGAGCCGTAGCTGCGCTGCATTACGATGGATATGTTCATATCCTCCTTCAGGCGCTCCACAATGTCCTTTGCCATAGTGGGCTTGGTGTCCACCACGTTGTAAAGGCCTGTGTAGTTTATCTCCGGCTTGCAGGTGAGTATGCCGTAGATGAAGTCTGTCAGGTTGTACAGGCAGGTGAATGAATAGCCGTAGTCACCGTAGCCGTAGAGGAATACACATTCATCCTTGAAGTCGTACACCTTGGATTTCAGGTTGATGAAGAATTCCTTGGTGTATATGGGGCAGATGCGCATTATAACGCCCTTGGTGTCGGAGCGTTTCAGGGCGGATTCAAGCGCCCTCTCACTCTCCAGCTTTATCTTGCCGTAGATGGTGGTGGGCTTTTCCGGAGCGGATTCACGCACAGGCTCACGGGTCTTTGGCTGGGCATATACCTGATAGGTGGAAAGCAGAAGGATGTCCTTGTAGTGGAGGGAATCAGCCGTCTTGAAAAGGTACTTGTCAACGGCGGAGCTGTATTTCTCCTCATCGGAGCTGAGCACGTCAGGGAAATCGTTGTCACAGGTGCAGGCAAGGTGGATAAGCGTATCACAGCCCTTCATAGCGTCGGAAATGCGCACCTTGTCCGTAAGATCCGCCTTGACATAGGTCATCTCCGGATGCTCAAAGGGTGCGGGCTGATTGTCTGTGGCTACAACGGAATACCCCTTTGAGAGAAGCATTTCGCATACAGCACTGCCGATCATGCCGGCAGCCCCGGTAACAAAAATTTTTCTCATCAAGATACCCCCTCAAAAGTAGTAAAGCAGGATGTCAGAGCTAACGCCTTACCCGGCGCTAACTCGTTTTAACATAATACCACAAAAAAGTGAAAAATAATAAATGAATTTATTAACTATTGACGAATTCCCACAAAGCAATGGGGATCCCGGATGCGTCGTTTAAGATATGTTACCGCTGTATCCGCACAAACGGTATACAGCGGCAGACAGTTAGGCGTTCATTATTTCGGAGATCGCATCCATTATCTTGTCGTGACAGCCGCCACAGCCTGTTGAACAGCCTGTCAGGGTCTGCACCTCCTCGAATTCCTTCTCAAGGTCTGAGAAGGTCTCATGCTGATGGATGGCATCCTCAACGTCATAGTAGGTGACATTCATGCAGTGACAGATCTCGTAGTTTTCCTTTGCCATATGGGTCAACCCTCCTTTACGGACACTTCTACATATCCAATAATACAATAAGAAAGGTAAAATGTCAATACTTTTGTTGGATTTTGGGCATATGTGGAAATTTTGAGATGAATATTTTATGCAGAATGTATAGCGCCTGCAGCAAGGCGCTGTCAGGTGAGCTCCACCCAGTGGGCATTGTCAAAGCCGTGCTGGGAAAGCCCCAGAAAGCCCGCCAGCTCCTCGGTGTACTCACGGTTTATGAACATCTCCAGCCCCCATGTGCTGTCAAATACGTGGTCGATGAGGTTGTTGGCAGAAAAGGGATATACCCGCACATTGTAGTTCCGGGTAACAAGTGTTTCACGGTAAAAGTATCTCTCAAATTCGGGCTGAGTGGTGTAGATGTGGTCGCCGGAGCTGTTCCTGATGTAGTGCTGTACAAGGTCACGCACGAATGTTACGGCAATGGTCTTGTAGAACAGGGAAAAATCACAGTACTGCGCCCCGTAGCTGTTGGCAGCTATGGTAAAGTCCGAAGCGGTTATGGTGTCCGCAGTCGTCGCCGAATAAATGGACGCCTGATTTCTGTCGTAGAAGTACACCTCATCATTCAGCCAGTACCAGTCCCGCTGACCTCTCCACAGATTTTCAAGGGGGCTTTGGGCAAAGCAGAACACATATTCCCCCTCATAGCGTACAAGGGCAAATATCGCCTGACTGCATGACTTCCCCGTGTAGGAAAGCCCCATAGCCTGATACATATCCGCATCTGCGGCTGTGGGCGGGGAGGGCTTTATGGTAAGCCCGGGGGTGCTCAGCACCGTCCCGAACTGCCCCTCATCAAAGGGGACGGACTTGTATATTATGTCAAGCTTTGATGTAGGGGAAAAGGTGAACAGCTCAAAGCCCTTTGCGATAACGTAGTCAAGCAGGGGATGGGCGGAGGTACCCTCCTCCAGCCCTAACAGATAGCCTGCAATAAAGCTCATATATGCTCCCTCCTTATGTAGCGGCTCTTGTAAGCGTGATATTGGTCTTTCGTGTGCCGTCGTCGCTGTAGGTGAGGGTGTAAACCACACCGTTGTAGGTTATCCTCCGTGAGGTGGGAGACAGCCTTTCGATGCTTTCGGGCATCACACTGTCCATAATAGCCCCCTCAAAGTCCGTAACGCCTCTTGTTGCCGCCTTAAAGGAATAGGTGCCCCTGTCACGCACATCCTGTGCCGTGCTTTTCTCCAAAACGCAAAGCCCCTTTTCCGTCATTATGGTGGCACCGTACAGCTCCCCCCGCCGCAGGCTCTGGGAAAGAAGGTATTCCCTGTATTCCTGCGGTGGGGCGGAGGGGTCGGTGATGTCCTTTGCCCGCAGTGAAAGGGTGATCAACGGGGCAAAGCGGGTAACAGTTCTCTCCGAGATAAGCGTTGACTCTTGTACTATGCCTGTCAGCCCTTGTGTCAGGTCATCGCACACAAGGGATTCAAGGTAAAATGCCCGCCTGCTTTTCCCCGCAAAGGCAGTCATCAGCTCCCCCGCCCTTGTGTCCGTCATCATTGCGGCTGTAAGGTACAGCACATCCCCCGTGAGATTTCCCGCCGTGTGGTATTCCTTTGTTTCACGGTTTTTGGCGGCTATGCCGTCGTAGGGGCCGTTCTGTGTGTGGAGATACAGGGGGGTGTGCTCCCCTGTCAGGGAGACTGTGGAGGTAAGGTCAAAAAGCTGTGTAAAGCGGAGCTTTTCGTCATTGGTGCAGCACCACACCCCGCACAGGTATTCGGATATGAGGGTGAGTATCTCCCTTGAGGTGCGGTTTGAAAGATCCTCACGGGAGATGAACATGGCAGGCACATTCTGTGTCCCGGAAAAGCCGCAGTCTGATGCGATGCGGGATACAAGGGTGGGTACGTGTATCCTGTCTGTGGTGTAGGAGCTGCTGTCAAAGGGGAGGTCAAGCCTGCTGCACAGATCCTCTGCATATACCGTGACCACATTGCCCCTGCGTTCAATGCGGGTGACAAAGTGCCGTGAATAGCTCCCCTGCCCGGTGGATATGCTGATCTCCTGCCCGGAGGTCACAGGCAGGCTGCCGTAATGGGTGAATCTCAGCACCGAGCTTATGAAACCGGAGGTGGGGGGCGAGGGGCACTGCCTTGTGAGAGTTATCTCCCCCATGCGGGCGGTGTCTGCCCCTGTGCCCCCTATGGAAAGGGAAAAGGGCAGGCTAAAGACAGTCACGGTCATAGCCGTTTACTTCAAGGGATATATCCCATATGTTTCCGCCTCTGTCACAGTGCAGGTCAAAGGCACATTCCCCGGGGGCGGCGGTGAATGTCACCTGTGCGGGGATGTCAGCCGTGACAGTCACCGTGTCCCCTTCAAGGGCGGCGGCTATCGCCGCCGCTGTGGTGTCGGGCACACCTCTCAGACGGGCTTTTATCCTGATCATTCTCCCTGTGCGCTCATGTATCTTCTCTCCGTAGATATTCACAAATCCCCCCTGTTCATCGTATACCGGGGTCATGTGTACGGTGTAGGCATTTTCGTCGATGTAGGTGGAAACATCTGTCCCTGCTATGGTAAGCACCATGTTCATCACTTCCTTTCCTGTGTCACACGGAACTTTCGGCAAGCTCTGCCTCGATGTGGTGGAGCCCTGTCTCGTCATAGAAGCAGGATACCCTTTTTATCTCCATGCAGGCGCCGTTGCAGATGATGAGCTTTTCCGTGCCCGGCTCCATAAGCTCAATGTCCTCCGGGCGGCTGATGCGGCAGTCGTAGTAGAGTATGCCGCAGGTGTCCCGCTCCCATTTGGCGATGCGCCGCCCCCTTCTGCCCTTGAGCTCCAGGCGTACACGGGTGAGCAGGGTGTCGGAGTAAGTGCCCCGGGTGAGGTCGTAGCTGCGCAGGGTGCAGCTCTGGCGCAGCAGATGGCGGGGGATAACGGTCATATTATCCCTCCCCTGTAGGTAAGGCCTGCCCCCTGCAGCAGCAGGACGGCTTTCGGGGAGATAAGCTCCCCGTTGCCCTTTCCGAAGGTGCAGCTGCCGATGGAGCCGCCCCTGTCATCATCGCCGCCGTAGTAGATGTACTCACCCTGTATGCATACCGCCTCATTGACGGTATCCCGCTGCTCCCCCAAAGGCACGCAGTCGCATATGCAGGTGTTTATCAGCAGGCCTGCCACCCGCAGATAGGGGGTGATCTCGCTTTCGGGCACATCACCCTTGTATACGTCCCGGTAGTATTCGTATATAGTCATTGTTCACCAGCCTGTATAAGTAATAAGTAATAGGTGAATGAGGGGTTGCTTGCCTGACTTTGACTTTTTCTGGTATACAATGTACACTCGGACAGCAGCCGCCAAACGCAAAGGCAAGCAACCCCTTTTACATTCTACATTCTTCTATTCCGCCAATGAGCAGTATATCCCCGCCTCACGGCCGCTGAGCACCGTGCACAGACCGTAGCTGCGGAAGCCGTATCTGTATGCATCGGAGTCGGGATTGCTCTCGGGGGGTATCACCTTTGATACAAGGTGCTTGGTAAAGCACAGTACCGCAGGACGGTGGACGATGAGGTAGTTCACAGCCCCTTCTCCCTCAAAGCCGCCTCCCTCTTCCCCGGCGGAGGTGCCGTCGTTGAGGGTGACGCTTGCGTAAAACCTGCCGGCAGGGACGGTCACTACCTGTTCAAAGCCGTCCATCACCGCCCTTGACTTGGTGGTGTCCATGTCGTCTATAAGCGCTTTTACAGCAGGGGATATGAAGAGTATCCTCTCCGTGTCGGGCACTTCTGCCGCATCAAGGGCATTGATGGCCTTTCTTATGGAAGCAATGGCTGCATCTCCCGTGGAAAGTGTCTCCATCTCAAGTCCTATATCCTCGGTGTTTATTATGCGGGCAAAGCGGAACGCATCCAGCTCCGGCACAGCCCTTGTGCGCATGAACTCTCCGGCAAGGCGGCCGAATGCCACATTCTGGCTCTCCTCGTTGTCCATTGCATCCACTTCAAACATACGCCCGCGCTCATAGTTATAGCGGACGGTGCTCCATGTGAGCTTTACATTGCCGTGGACATAGCCTGAGTTGCGGGAGTAGTCCCCCAGTCCGTCAAGGCTCAGTGAGGGTATGACGATCTCATTGGCGCCGCCCCCCTCTCTGCTGAGGGCGCTGTCAGTTTCAAGCACGGCAGACTTTGCGGACTGGGCGTATACTTCGTTTACACAATCGGTGTATCTCTTTGCAAGTGCGATAGTATTCATAGTATCTCCTTTTTGATGATGATTGGTCGGATGTTTACATAAGCGGGACTATTTCAGCCCGAAAAAGCTGCGCATATCCCCGCTGTCCTCGGGGCGGGACATGGGGCGGCCTGTGGTAAGCTCTGCGGCAGTACCGGTGTACAGGCTGCGGTATCTTTCGGCAATGCCGGCGGCAGCCTCCTCCTCGTCGGTGCCAAGGGCGCACTGCGCCGCCACAAGTGCATCAAAGTCTGCGGCAAAGTCGTCGGGAACCCCGTGTCTCATGCGCAGAACTTCAGCTTTAAGTCGTGTGTTCTCCTGCTGGATGTTCATTATCTCTTCTTCGGTCATATTATTCTCCTTTCAGCTGATAGAAGCAAGAGGCAAGAAGCAAGAGGCAAGATCGACGGGGAACTGGTATCCTGATTTCCTCTGCTGAACAGCGGTTTGATGCAAACAGTTTGCTGACTTTACAAGCCGTCAACTTGATCTTCTCGCTCCTGACTTGTCTTCTTTTAAGTTTTGATCTCCCTTTCCATTCTTTCGGCTTCCTCCGGGGAGCAGTCGTATACAGCCATGAGTGCCTGCCTGCGGGAGATGAGCCCCGCCTGATACAGGCGGATGTTCTCGTCGATCACCTCCCCCCTGTCTCTGGTTTTCGTGTCAGAGAAGGATATGCGCACATCGCACAGGCTGCACTGCCCCACAGCTCTGCTGATAGAAGCAAGATGCAAGAAGCAAGAGGCAAGATCGACGGGGAACTGGTATCCTGATTTCCTCTGCTGAACAGCGGTTTGATGCAAACAGTTTGCTGACTTTACAAGCCGTCAACTTGATCTTCTCGCTCCTGACTTGTCTTCTTTTAAGTTTTGATCTCCCTTTCCAGTCTGTCGGCTTCCTCCGGTGAGCAGTCGTATACAGCCATTAGTGCCTGCCTGCGGGAGATGAGTCCCGCCTGATACAGGCGGATGTTCTCGTCGATCACCTCCCCCCTGTCTCTGGTTTTCGTGTCAGAGAAGGATATGCGCACATCGCAAAGGCTGCACTGCCCCACAGCTGCACCCAGCGCCATGACCGCCTTTACAGCCCCCTCAATGAGCTCGGCTAACAGCGCCCTGCCCTGCTGCATGGTAAGCTCCGTGCGGCTCTCCATACTCTTGACCTCAGCGGCTGTGCGCAGCCCCGTGTTCCCCGCAAAGGAAAGGGTGCCCGAGGACAGCCCCGTCTGGAAGCAGAGTATGTCAAGCAGGGAGTTGAGGGCATCTATGTGCTCCGTCACACGCAGCTGGGTGGTGTTGTCGGTGATCTTCAGATCCTGCTCCTCATCGCATTTGAGCGCCTGATAAACCTCGTCATCCGTGTCAAAATAGCGGCTGACCTTCCCGGTGTCCGGGTCAACTACGGTGCGTATGCATGATGAGGGAACGATGATCCTCTTGCGCCCCAGCACAAACTCCCTTGAAAAGCTGTCAAACACGGTATCTATGGCTTTGAGGGTGTCGGTGCAGCCTCCGTACAGGCTCTCCCCGAAGGGGCTGTCCCCGAACTGTGTGCCGCAGGGGCGGTACACCGCAAAGGCGGGATACATAAGCTGTGCCTCGGTAGTCTCCCCCAGTCCCGCCGAGGAAACAGGGGATCTCCTGTTCCTCACAGGGTCAAGGAGTGCTCTTTCGATGTGCATGGTGCCGTCAAAGCTGTACCTTTCCAGCAGCACAAGGTCATGTCCCCCTATCCGCACCCCGCTGCGGAAAACCCCCTCTGTCACCATGCCGTCACGGCGCTTTACGGGCATGAAGCACACCGCATCCGCAAAGTCAAGGCGTACCTCTCCCTTGTCAAGGTACCCTCTCACAGCCCCGGTGCCGTAGGCGCAACAGCGTGCCACAAAGGAGGGCATCGCCTCCCAGAAGCCGCATTTCTGCAGCACCTCATTCACAAAGGTCTGTGCAGCCGGGTCGGAAAGGTATATATCTGCCTGTGTTGCAAAGAGCAGGGCGGCATAGGCGGTACACAGGGCATCCGCACAGCCAAGGCGGGATATGCGCCTTTCCCCCCGTCCGTAGAGCCCCGACTTTTTTGTATAGCCCCAGGGTGGCTGACCCACAAGGATGTCACCGTAAAGCTGTATACGCTCCTCGTATTCTGCCGCCCGGCGGGGGAGTATATCCCCGAAGGCGGCGGTTATCTGTCTGCAAAAGCTCATTCCTGCTCCCTTCATGCCCCCTCGGCGGGGGCGGACATAGGTCTTGTGTCAAGTATCTCCTTCATCCTGCGCTCTGTGGAATATTCCTGTGCATCAAGACTGTCGATGTTGGTGCTGCCGTTGTCAAGGCGGTTTTCTCCGTCCCACACCGCCTCACAGAAGGCCTGCAGCGTGTGTTCACAGTGGGGGAGGAGAAAGTATCTCCCGCTGCCCTGCAAAGCGGTGTAGAAGCGTATGCGCTCGTTGACAGGGTACTTCCTTGCATTGTGTATCTGCACCCCTAAGCCCTGTCTGCGCACGGTGTTGTCCAGCCCCCTGATGAGGAGCTGCTCGGCGCTGTCGCAGTATACGTCCCGCAGAGGGTATTTTTCCCTTGCCCTTCGCACAAAGTCCGCAAAGTCACGCTCAAGCTCCGCAGGGGAGATGTTCCCCTTCCGATAGTACTCATCAAGGGTGATGACCTGTGCATAGCCCCTTGTGTAGCCCGTCAGAGCAAATGCTGTGGCAGAGCCGTTCCCGCCGAAATCTACCCCCATGTCGCAGGCGATTATCTCCGGCACCGCCGATGTGAGAAAGTCCGAGGGCTTTGCGGATATTTTCGTGTAGATGCTGCCGTCTGCGGCTGTCCATTTCCCCAGGATGAACCTGTCATACCATACGCTGCCTGCGTATTCGTGTTTAAGGGCTTCCACAAAGGCGGGAGGCAGAAATTCATTGTCATCTATGGTGAAACAGGTGACCTTCGCCCCCTTCCCCTCCTCCTCATCGAGAAAGCGCTTGAACCAGTGGAAGGGGGAGGCGGGATTGCAGGAGCCGTCAAATACGGAGGTGGAGCGGCCGAGACGGGACTTTACCATTTCAAACACGTCCTTGTCCCAGGTGGTGATCTCATCCCCGTAGCAGTAGGAAAGGCTCATGCCCTGCAGGCGAGCTGCACAGCCTTTCTGATAGGCACCCAGCACCAGAACATCCCTGCCGAAGAGCCTTGCCGCCCCGCCCTTTCCTACTCGCCCCACGAGCCTTTCCCCGTGTATCTGCCTCATGGGGGCGAGTATGTTCCTTTCCACCGTGGAGGCAGTGTTGCCGATGATGGCAATGCCCCCTGCCCTGTCAGCCCTGATTATGCGGGCGGGTATGCGGAAGAAGTCAAGGTAGGTCTTCCCCGACCTCACCGCCCCTACGCTTATGTTCCAGCGGGCAGGGGCGGACAGGGTGTCGTGCAGCACTCTGCGCTGCTTCTCAGTCAGCATTGTCACCCTCCGCTTCCTCAAGGGCAGCCATAAGGGCATCAAGGGAGGGCTCCTCCCCCTTGTCCGCAAACAGGCCTGTGAATCTTGCCAGCATCTCAACTGCCTTCAATCTGTCGTAGAGTTTCACCTCTATCCCCCTTGTCCCCGCCTTTATGGCGGCTACCGCAAGCCTTTTGGGGCGGGAAAGCCCCTCTGTGGTGTTGACGGTCAGAACGGGACCGTTCTCCCCCGGGTCGATGTGAACATAGTCGGTGAAGTCCGCAAATGCCACCGCCGAAAGCACATCCAGCAGCTTTTTGTCTGTTATCTTCGTCATAATTCCTCCTTTTGCATTTCACATCATGTGAAACGCCTGATGTTGTTTCACAGTATATCACATGAAATTTCATTTGTCAAGAGAAAATGTGAAAAATAATACGTCAGAATCCACAAACTTGTTTCACATCCACCGGATCCACTCCCGGTCCGTATCTGCACTGCTTTGGCTTTTAATGTGTTCTCCAAGAAAAAATGTGAAACCTGTTCACGAAGTACCGTCAGTAACGGACTTCACTGCAAGTTTCACATTTTTACAAACTGCTGCATTGCCTGTTCATGTTTGTGCAAAATGTACAGACTTCTGAGCAAAAAAACAGCAAGGAGATTTCTCCCTGCTGTTGTGTGCCCATGTTATACTGTGGGGTTCACCATTCGGCGATGACCTTTGTGAGCTGCTTGTCTATGCTTATCCGTGTCCTCCTGCACTCTGCGGGGTGCTCTTTGAGGGTGCGGAATGTGAATTTCAACAGCTGCGTTGTGCCAAAGGGCATTACGCCGTCAAGCATGGACTGGGGGAACACTAAATGAGAGCCGTACTCATAGGTGAGTTTAGCGTACCTGCATTCGTGGGGCATTGCTTTGAGTCTGTCACACATCCTGTCTATGTAGCGGCAGGTGTCCCACAGGGAATCATCCTGCGCCCCGATGAATACCACCTTCCCCTTTATCCTCTCCACCTTGATCTTCATATCCTCCGTCACAGGAGTGAGCTTTTCCGAAAGGTCGAACATATCCCTTGCGGCAGCCATATCTCCCCTGCGCTTTGCCTCCTCCTTCAGCTTCTGCCAGTATTCCGGGTGGCGGTAGGCATAGGGCAGATAGGGCAGGCTCTCCCCCTTGTAGGAAAGGGTGGATTCATTGTCCCCCGGCCGCTCCTTTGCTCCGTCAAGGCCGTCACGGTAGAAGCCCTCCATAATAAAGTCCGAGGGGGAAAATGCAAAGGTCAGCGTGATGTCCGGAATGTAGGATGCCGCAGCAAGGGCTATCATAGCCGTGGTGGATGCCCCCATGATGCCGAATTTGGTATTGCCCTTGCTCTTTAGTACGTCTATCGCCCTTTCAAAGCTCTCAATGGGATAATCGTGGAAGGAGTAGTCCTTTGTGTCCGAGGTCACGGCAAGCACATTGCATCCGTTCTTGTGCAGCCACTTCACCCCTGCCTTCACCATAAGGTCATCCACCTTGTCCCCCAACATCAGTATGATGCCCTTTTCACTTGCGGCGGTATTCGGGTAATATGCCCCGTAAAAGCCGTCCTTCTCCGTGTAGAAATATTCACCCTTCATTTTCTGCTCCTTTTAAGTATACAAAGCACCGCATCTGCCGCCATTTCCCGCATGACATCCGTGTCAAGGCCGTGTATGCCGCTGTTCATGCAGGTGTGGCAGTGCTGCTCCATTATGCCTATTGCCGCATATGCCCGCTCCCGGATGTGGCAGTCATTCCCAAGGAGCCTCCCAAGGCCTGCGGCGACGCCCTTCATCTTCTCCTCGGTTATTTTGCTGTACAGCAGCCGCACATCATTGTCCGTGTGCTGCAAGCCCTCCAGCTCTTCGTGTATGTCACGGTACTTTTCGTGAAAGTCCTCAAAGGCTTTCAGCACCGCTGTGATATATCCCCTTACATCCCCTATGTCCTCCGGGAGAGAGGTGCTGATACCGGCTATGCTCCCCACATTCTCAGCCCCGTAGGATATGGCATTCAGGAGTATGTCCTTCTTGTTCTTGAAATACCTGTATGCTATGCCTGTGGAGACCCCCGCCTGTGCTGCTATCTCGTCAACGGTGGTGCTGTGGTAGCCTTTTTTCTCATACATGGAGAGAGCTGCTGCCAGAATGCTCTCCCTTGTCTGCCGTGATCTTGCCTGTACAGGTGTTGCCTTGCTTTCCATATTACTTCCTCTTTTTCGGCACGGCAAATCTGAATATATCAGGCCCCATTACCTTTGCTCCGGACTTGTCCGCCGCCTCTTCCAGCTTTCCCATCTCGCCCCTTGTGAGCCGTATGTCCGCCGCTTTGGCAAGCTGCCGCACCTGCTCCGGCTTTCTGCAGCCGCATATGGGCACTACCCCCTTGGTCGCACAGTAGCTCTGAGCCACCTGCGCCACGGTGATGTCATGGCGCTTTGCCACAGCTATCATCACCTTGTAGAGCTCGTGCATCTTCCGTATCTGCCGCCCCATAAGTAAGCCCATGGGGGAGGTCTTCCTGCCTCTGGGGTCTGTCAGCAGCCCCTCCTCAAGCACAGCCCACCCCCAGAAGGAGATGCCGTTCTCCCTGCACCAGTCAAGCAGGCCGTTTTTCTCCCACTCACGGGAGATAAGGCTGTAATGGTTCTGCACGCCGTAGAGAGGTATCCCCGCCCTGTCAAGTATGTTCTTTGCGAGCAGGCATTCCTCCATATTGAAGTTGGATATGCCTATGTAGCGTATCTTCCCCTCGTTGTAAAGCTCGATGATCTCAGCCAGATGCTCCTCTATGTCCGTGGGCAGATGGAGCCAGTATATGTCCACATAGCTGCGCCTGAATTCCGCCAGATCCTTTTCCAGTGACTTTCGCACACAGCCCCTTTTGTAGCGGGAAAAGGGGGTGTACTTTGCGGAGATGATGTATTCCCCGCCGGTTTCCTCCGCAAATTCCCCGAACATCTTCTGCGCCTTGCCAAGGCCGTAGTCACGGGCAAGGTCGTATATGACAAGCCCCTGCTCCGATGCCTCTTTCATTGCCTCTTTGATGACGCTGTCCTCCACATAGCTGCCCCTGACAGCCTTTCCGTAGGCCTTGCTGCCCCAGGAGTTGGTGCCGATGACTGCCTTTGCATTTATATCCATAAGATCCGCCTTTCAAAAAACATGAGATATTTCTCACATTCAGTATATCACAACAAAAACAGAATGTCAAGCAAAATATGAGAAATTTCTCACATTAAATGCAAAAAACCTCCCGCAACACCTTTTGAGCATTGCGGGAATGGTTTCCATGACCCTATCATGCACGAAAAGAGGAAGGCAGCCGCCGGCTCTCTGTCAGTATCTTGCTTCTTGCTTCTTGCCTCTTGCTTCTAATCAACTAATTCCGGGTCAAAGCTCTCCTTCCAGGGCAGCCCCCACTTGTTCAGGGCATCCATGAAGGGATCGGGATCGAATTCCTCGATGTTGTGTACGCCGGGCTTGTCCCACTTCTTTGTGAGGAGCATCATAGCGCCTATCATGGCAGGCACGCCTGTGGTGTAGGAGATGGCCTGGGAGCCTACCTCCGCATAGCATTCCTCGTGAACGCATACGTTGTAGACATAGTAGTTCACAGGCTTGCCGTCCTTTACACCCTGCATTATGCAGCCGATGTTGGTCTTGCCCTTGGTGCGGGGGCCCAAGGATGCGGGGTCGGGGAGGACAGCCTTTAAAAACTGCAGGGGAACTATCTCCATGCCGTTGTAGTTTATGGGCTCGATGGAGGTCATGCCCACGTCCTCAAGGCATTTCAGGTGTGTGAGGTAGCTCTGCCCGAAGGTCATGAAGAAGCGGATCCGCTTTATGCCCTTTATGTTGAGGGCTAAGGATTCCAGCTCCTCGTGGTGGAGCAGGTACATATCCTTTTCCCCTATCTCCGGGAAGTTGTAGACCCGCTTTATCTCCATGGGTTCAGTCTCCACCCACTTGCCGTTCTCGATGTAGGAGCCCTTTGCGCTGACCTCACGGATGTTTATCTCCGGATTGAAGTTGGTGGCGAAGGGATAGCCGTGATCCCCGGCATTGCAGTCAAGGATGTCGATGTAGTGTATCTCATCGAAATAGTGCTTCTGTGCGTAGGCGCAGAACACCCCTGTGACACCCGGGTCAAAGCCGCTGCCTAAAAGGGCTGTTATCCCCGCCTTCTCAAAGCGCTCCCTGTATGCCCACTGCCATGAATACTCAAACTTTGCCGTGTCCTCCGGCTCGTAGTTGGCGGTGTCCACATAGTCAACGCCGCATTCAAGGCAGGCATCCATGATGTGCAGATCCTGATAGGGGAGTGCCACGTTTATGCAGATGTCGGGCTTGTATTCCTTCATAAGGGCCACAAGCTCCTGTACGTTGTCCGCATCCACCTTTGCGGTGGATATTTTCGTTTTGGTGGTGCCCTCCAGCTTTTCCTTGATGGCATCGCACTTTGACTTTGTGCGTGATGCTATCATGATGTCATCAAAGACCTCACTGTTCTGGCAGCATTTGTGGATGACCACGGAGGCAACTCCTCCGCAGCCGATTATAAGTGTTTTGCTCATTCTGTTATGCTCCTGTCAAATGCAAGCAATACCATGTTGCCATGATATTGCCTGCGTAAGCTATGTGGATTTGATCTTGTCTGCTATGTCCTGCAAACGCAAGTGCTTATTCACCCTCGTTGTATACAGCTATCTCTTCATCAACGATGCTGTAGTATTCCTCTCTTGCGGTCACCCAGTCATCAAAGAGCTCATTGGCTGTTTGCTTATGCAAACGTATTGCCCCGTAAAGCTGGGATTATAGGCGCCATCGTAAGGGTAAAGGGATCACTCACCCTCGTTGTATACAGCGATCTCCTCGTCAACGATGCCGTAGTATTCCTCTCTTGCGGTTACCCAGTCGTCAAAGAGTTCATTGGCTATGCCCTCGTAAAGCTGTGACATTACATCGTCTGCCATAAGGGTGGAAAGACCGTAGCCGTAGTCATATGCCTGTGTGAACTTGTCCTTGTCGTAGAAGTCCATTACCAGGTCATACATCTCGCTTGTCCAGCCGGGGGAGTTGGCAAGGTACTTTTCCTTGGTGGCTTCCTTGTAGGCCTCATCGTAGTAAACGGTGCGGTTGCAGTCGAACCATGCCTTTACGCAGTCAGCGTTCTCGGAGCCCTTTACCCACATATAGGCGAATACCTTGTTGGATACATAGTCCTTGTCGGAGCCGTCCTTTCTGGGGAAGGGAACTATCTGTATGGTGTCCTCGGGACGGGACAGGGAGGCTGCATTGTATGCCCATGTGCCCATAGCATAGAAGAGTATGCTGTCGTCAAGGAATGCGCTCTCAGGCCCTATCCAGCCACGCTTGATAAGGTTGGAGCGGAATATGTCCTGAAGTGTTGCCTGTGCCTCCTCAATGGCGGCGGAGCGGAGATTGTTGTGGAACTTCTCGCCGTCGTAGGTCACCATAACGTCACCGGCAGTGTATACAAAGGCATTTGCCCACCAGCCGCCGATGCCGTATACCTCTTCGCCGGGGTGATCCTCAACGTATTTCTTCATCATCTCGGTGAATGCCGACCATGTCCACTTGCCGTCCTTATAGAGCTCATAGGGATCGTCAAAGCCGGCGTCCTCAACGGTGGTCTTGTTGTACATCAGCACCTGTGTGTCGGAGAAGGCATAGCCCAGGGGTGCGATATAGTGATCCCCCTTCCAGATCATGGAATCGGCGGTGTCCTTCACATCAGCCCACTTGGGATCCTCCCAGTTTACAAGGCTGTCTATGGGCTGATACTGGTTCTTTGAAATGTCATAGGGGAATGTGCGCCACTCATATATGAATATATCAGGGGATGTGCCGCCCAGTATGTTGGTGGCAAGGTCATCAAAGCGCTTGTCGGAGGTGGTGGGGATGTACTCGATCTTTGCGCCGTAGGTGTCCTCAAACAGGGCAAGCTCCGGGCTCCTCTCGGGGGAGTCGTTGGTGGGGTTTAAGTCATAGATGCCCAGCCATTTCAGCTTCTGCCCCTCTATGTCGATGTCAAGGGTCTCATCCAGCTCAGCGACCTCGATGTTGTCCCCTGTCCACTCAGTGGCGGAGGTGGTGGTCACATCTGCGGTGGTCTCGGCGGTGTCGGTGCTGCTGCCGGAGCAGCCTGCAAGGCCTGTGGCCAGCATGAGTGCCGCAAGTGCGGCGGCTATTCTTCTTGTTTTCATAAATTACTCCTTTG
Organism: Ruminococcus sp. UBA4240; assembly: GCA_002395525.1. Lineage (GTDB taxonomy): Bacteria > Bacillota > Clostridia > Oscillospirales > Ruminococcaceae > Huintestinicola. Next base: position 38,402 of record DGXE01000005.1, on the reverse strand, counting down.
TGCGTTGTATTTATTTTTAATAGTATCGTTAGATTATCCTGATTATTTTAGCATATTATCCAAATACTGTCAAGATGATTTGGATATAAACATCAGATTGTACAATAAACAGTATCTTCGTTTATGAGTATTCACAAGGCATGGCGGGTGCTGCCCTTACTTTCTTACACATTCCGTATATGCCATGCTGATGCGGGATGCCATGACTTTTTTATCAGATACGGGGGAAAAGTCAAGCATGACCAGAGGTTAACTATCTCTAATGACCAAAAACCGCCTTGTACGCCCTGTTGTTTTTATACATTTGTGATATATGACTAAAACAAAATAAATAAGTTTATGCAATTTTTTTGAAGGAAATTTGTTGAAGAAATCAAAGTGATGTGATATAATAATTAGGAACCCATGATGGCGAATTATGACAGCAGAGGTGTCATCCGCCGCGGGCACTATTACATTTTGGAGGTAACGACATGGAAGGTACCGGATTTCTGAAAACAGTATCGTTTGGCGGATTTGACAAGAAAGATGTTCTTCAGTATGTAGATAATCTTAACACCCGCATCTATACCCTTGAGAACGAGCTGGAGCAGGCAAAGGCTCTTGCTGACTCCAACGGCAGCGACAGTGAGGCTGTGAAGAAGTATGAGCAGCTCCTCAACGACAACAAGACCAAGATAACCGAGCTCCAGACCGAGAACGGCTCCCTGAAGAACCAGCTTGCAGAAGCTGAGGAGGACAATGCCGCCAAGGCCAAGGAGATCGAGACCCTGAAGGCTCAGCTTGCCGCTATGGAGGATGAGCTGGTAGAGGCTAAGAACAAGGCTGCTGCCGCATCCACCGCAGAGAACAACGCAATGGACCTCTCCAACGTGTTCCTGCAGGCTCAGAACACAGCAAACACCATCGTCACATCTGCCAAGGAAAATGCCCGCAAGATGGACGAGGATGCAAAGAAGCTGGCAAATCAGGTTGTGGACGATGCAAACAGCAAGGCATCCACTATCGTAAAGAATGCAGACGAGAAGGCTCTGAAGATCGTTTCCGATGCGGAGACAAGATCCTCCGAGATGAAGACCGCCTCCGAGAATATGAAGGCTGTGGTTCTTGCAGAGGTAGAAGAGCTTACCGCAAATGTATCCAAGATCAAGGCGCTGCTTGATTCCTTCAATGCAGAGGGCATTTCCAAGATCACCGAGACATCCGAGCTCCTTGCACGCACAGAGGAAACTCTCAAGCGCAACGGGATACCCAAGTTCACCGCTCCCAGGGGCACTGCTCCCGCTATGACAAGGGCTGCGGCACCTGCTCCCAAGGTTCCCCCTGTTCCGCCCGTAGCGCCTAAGGCAGCTCCCGCACAGCCGGCAGCTCCCAAGGCAGCTCCCGCACAGGCAGCGGCTCCCAAGGCACAGCCTGCACAGGCAGCAAAGCCTGCGGCAGCGGCACAGCCTGCACAGCCCGCCAAGAAGGCCAATGCACTGGGCTTTGACCTGAGCGAGCTTGAAGCACTTGCCAACTCCGTAGCAGAGAGCGCAGGCAAGGGGGGAGATGACTACGACGGCAACATCGACCCTAAGAAGATAAAGCTTTCCAATATGGGCTGATAACGAGCATACGAGCACAGCTTTACTTTCGCAGGTCAGGCTGTGCTCATTTTGTACTATGAAGTGCCATAGCAACGGTGCGGCACTTCTTCCCTGGACGTATTGATGCAAAGGAGGTGCAGTATGAGTTCGGTATCTGTTATTTCTGTTTTGATCGCTGCTTTGCTTGCGGTCGGGGTCAATGCTCCGGATGCCAATAAGACTGAGGTGCCGTATACCGAGATACTCCTTGAGTATATGTCCGTTGATGACACCATTGCTGTATGCTCCAACATTGTTATGGGGAAGCTCACCTCAGTTGAGGTCGCAGAGAACCAGAGGATGCTCTATTTCCATTTTGATGTGCTGGATGAATTCAAGGGTCATGTGACCGATAAGCAGATAACAGTCCGTCAGGCAAGGGCAGAATGCACCTATGAAGAGGGCAATGTCAAGTTTATTGCAGGGCAGGATTACAAGGTGGGGGAGAAATACATCCTTATGCTCTCCGCAAGAGACACGGTCTATGACTCCTGGTACGGCTTTTCAAACTATGTGTGCATACCCACGGACGGGGAAAAGATAGGAGCAGTTACCGTCATGACCATCCCCGAAAAGGTAGGATTCACCACAGTCGGGGAATTTCGTGACCACGTTGACAGCATCACTGCTGCCAGTCCCTCAAAGGATGCAAAGAAAAATACATAATATCCGATGACCTGCATGAAATAGCGGATTTTGCCGATATGATCGTAAAGGTCAGGGTAAATGCCGTAGACAGGTCAAACCCCTCCAACAGAGAGCTTATTGGCTGTACGGTACTTGATATCTATAAGGGAGAACCCGGTGGAGGATTTTACCCCATAGTCTTTGATGATACAGTGGAGGAGAACAAGGAATACTATATGTTCCTTATGTACAACGGGCAGTATCCCACCCTTGCGGCAAGGGATGCGGTCTATCCCGTGGATACCATCAATATAGAAGAATACATATAACATAGGAGGAATCAACATGGCTAAGTACAAATGCACAGTATGCGGCAAGGAATTCGAGGTAAAGGACGGAGACAAGCCCGTCTGTCCTGTCTGCAAGGCGGAGGGCGCAAAGCTCATCCCGGTTGAGGAGGGTGGCAAGCCTGCAGGCTTGCCTGCAAACAAGTATGCAGGCACCCAGACGGAGAAGAACCTTATGGCGGCTTTTGCCGGGGAGAGCCAGGCAAGGAACAAGTACACCTATTTTGCATCGGTAGCAAAGAAGGAGGGCTTTGAGCAGATAGCAGCCATATTCCTGCACACATCCGACAATGAGAAGGAGCACGCAAAGATGTGGTTCAAGGAGCTGGGGGGTATAGGCAGCACCGCACAGAACCTTGAAGCAGCCGCAGACGGCGAGAACTACGAGTGGACGGATATGTATGAGGACTTTGCAAAGACAGCCGAGGCAGAGGGATTTGCTGAGCTTGCCGCAAAGTTCAGGGGAGTAGCCGCCATTGAAAAGCGCCATGAGGAAAGATACCGTGCCCTGCTCAAAAATGTTGAGATGCAGAAGGTGTTTGAAAAGAGCGAGGTAAAGATCTGGGAGTGCCGCAACTGCGGTCACATCGTGGTAGGCACCAAGGCACCGGATGTATGCCCTGTCTGCAACCATCCCCAGAGCTTCTTTGAGATAAGTGCGGAGAATTATTGATAGTTCTTTCATACCAAAAAGAAATTTAGCACTCTTATCGCAAGAGTGCTAAATTTTACTTCTTATTCACGAGATATTCATAATTCTATCATATATATGCTGTATATTTATTTACAAGAAGCGGGACTTTGAAGGTGTTTCGGACTTGATCTGCTCTTTCCTTAGTGACAGTGAGCTCCCCCCGTCCCTTTCAGGGACACCCCCCTCTAAGAGGGGGGCGGGGTATTCCCCTGTTTTGGAATATTCAAGGAATAGGCTGCTTGTTCCGACCGCAGATCCTAACTTCTATTCTCTAACTTCTAAAAAAGAGGTGTTATATATGAATATGCAGAAGCTTACAAAGAAATCAATGGAGGCGTTTCAGGCGGCACAGGATGCGGCGGTAGAGCACGGCAACCAGAGCGTTGACTGTGTGCATCTCCTCTATGCCCTCACGACTCAGGAGGGAGGGCTTATCCCGGAGCTTTTCAAGCGCATGGGGAAGGATCCCGCTGCCATAGCCGGAGAGCTTGAAAGAGCCATAGGTCAGCTCCCCAGAGTATCAGGCCCCGGCCGTGATGCCAACAGCGTCTACATCACACAGGATCTCGACCGTATGATGAACGGGGCGGAGACACAGGCAAAGAACATGGGGGACGAGTACGTTTCCGTGGAGCACTTTGTCCTCTCCGCATTTGACAACGGCACAGAGGCAGTTAAGCGCATATTCTCGGCCTTTGCCATAGACAAGAACTCATTCCTTGCCACTCTGAAGGACATAAGGGGCAATCAGCAGGTGACGGGGGACTCGCCGGAGGATACCTACGACGTGCTGAAAAAGTACGGGCAGGATCTGGTGGAGCTGGCACGTCAGAACAAGCTGGATCCCGTTATCGGCAGGGATTCGGAGATACGTAACTGCATACAGATACTCTCCCGCAAGCGCAAGAACAACCCTGTGCTCATCGGTGAGCCGGGCGTGGGCAAGACTGCCATCGCAGAGGGGCTTGCACAGCGTATAGTCAAGGGGGATGTTCCCGATACCCTTAAAGACCGTAAGCTCTTCTCCCTTGATATGGGTGCCCTCATATCCGGCGCCAAGTTCAGGGGTGAATTTGAGGAGCGACTGAAAGCCGTCCTCAACGAGGTGAAGAAGTCTGAAGGGCGCATCATCCTCTTTATAGATGAGCTGCACACCATAGTTGGTGCAGGCAAGACCGACGGCGCCATGGATGCTGGCAACCTTTTAAAGCCCATGCTTGCCCGTGGCGAGCTCCACTGCATAGGTGCCACTACCCTTGACGAATACCGTATGTACATCGAAAAGGATGCGGCGCTTGAAAGGCGTTTCCAGCCCGTGCAGGTGGACGAGCCTACGGTGGAGGACACAATAAGCATACTCAGAGGCTTAAAGGAGCGCTATGAAGTGTTCCACGGCGTAAAGATACAGGACTCCGCCCTTATCACGGCGGCAGTGCTGTCAAACCGCTATATAAGCGACAGATTCCTTCCCGACAAGGCAATTGACCTTGTGGACGAGGCCTGCGCCCTCATCCGCACGGAGATGAACTCCATGCCCACCGAGCTTGACGAGGTGCGCCGCAGGATAATGCAGAAGGAGATAGAGGAAACTGCCCTTAAAAAGGAAGAGGACAAGCTGTCACAGGAGCGGCTGGCAGAGATAGAGAAGGAGCTCTCCGAGCTGCGGGATGAGTTCAACGAGATGAAGACCCGCTGGCAGAACGAGAAGGACTCCATCGGCCGTGTGCAGAAGCTGCGTGAGGATATAGAGGCTGCCAAGGCGGAGCTTGCCACCGCACAGCGTGAGGGCAACTACGACAAGGCGGCAGAGCTCCAGTACGGGCGCATACCCGCCCTTGAAAAGGAGCTTGACGAGGTGGATGACATTGCGGAGGAGGCACAGAAGAACAGCCTGCTGAGAAACCGTGTCACCGATGAGGAGATCGCAAAGATCGTAGGGCGCTGGACAGGCATCCCCGTTACAAAGCTGATGGAGGGCGAAAGGGAAAAGCTTTTGCACCTTGACGAGATACTGCATCAGCGTGTCATAGGCCAGGACGAGGCAGTGCAGAAGGTAACGGAGTCCATACTCCGCTCCCGTGCGGGCATACAGGATCCCAACCGTCCTGTGGGCTCCTTCATGTTCTTAGGGCCTACGGGCGTGGGCAAGACAGAGCTTGCAAAGGCGCTTGCACAGGCACTTTTCGACGATGAGCGCAACATTGTCCGCATAGATATGACCGAGTACATGGAGAAGTTCTCCGTCAGCCGCCTTATCGGCGCACCTCCGGGATATGTGGGCTACGAGGAGGGCGGCCAGCTTACAGAGGCAGTCCGCCGCAAGCCCTATGCGGTAGTGCTTTTTGATGAGGTGGAAAAGGCTCATCCCGATGTGTTCAACATACTCCTGCAGATACTTGATGACGGCAGGGTAACGGATTCCCAGGGACGGGTGGTGGATTTCAAGAACACCATCATAATCCTGACATCCAACTTAGGCTCCGATATCATCCTTGACGGAATCGGCGAGGACGGGGAGATAAGCGAGAGCGCAAGAAACGGCGTGGATATGCTCTTAAAGAGCCATTTCAGACCGGAATTCCTCAACCGCCTTGATGAGATAGTATTCTACAAGCCCCTGTCCAAGAAGGAGATATATCCTATCATCGACCTTATGCTTGACAAGCTGCGCCGCCGCCTTGCGGACAAGCAGCTGAAGCTTGTCATCACAGACAGCGCAAGGGAGCGCATAGCCGATGAGGGCTACGATCCCATCTACGGTGCCCGTCCTCTGAAGAGGTACATCCAGGCTCATATAGAGACCCTTATCGCAAAGACTATAATTGCGGATGATCCCGCCCCTGACACCACCCTCACCGCCGATACGGATGAGAACGGATTTGTCATAAGATGATTACAGCAGCCGGAAGAAATCCTTCCGGCTGCTTTGGTTTTACATTATGGTGAAAAGTAACAACAAAACTCGCTAAAGTTTTCAATGCGTTTTTCCCCCGGCTATTGACTGCCCTGTGTCAGATGTGGTATAATAGGTGAAAAGTAAGACAAAAACTCGTCAAAGTTTTCAACGGAGTGATAGGATGGAGATACAAAGAGACAGATACCTGGAGCAGATCAAAGGCTTTATGTGGGACGGACAGGTGAAGGTCATCACCGGTATCCGACGGTGCGGAAAGTCATATCTGCTGAATGTGCTGTTCAGGAAATATCTGCTTGAAACCGAGGTGTCTGACGAAAACATAATTTCTGTCGCACTTGATCTGACAAGGGATATTAAATACCGTGACCCTCTTGTGCTGGCTGAATATGTCCGCAGCAGGGCAGAGGGCAGGCAGGAAAGGTATTATCTCTTCGTTGATGAGATACAGATGTCAGATGAGGTGAAAAATCCCTACAACCCCGAGGGCAGAAGGATCACCTTTTACGATGCTCTCAATGACCTGCGCTCGCTCCCGAATCTTGATGTGTATGTGACAGGCAGCAATTCAAAGATGCTTTCAAAGGACATCCTGACCGAATTCCGGGGGCGCAGTGACGAAATACACGTTCACCCGCTGAGCTTTGGGGAATACTATTCTGCTGTGGGGGGAGACAGGGAGGATGCATTTGAGGAATATGCCTTTTACGGCGGTATGCCCCTGATCCTGTCACGTCCTGATGATACCGCAAAGGCGAATTATCTCAAATCTCTGTTTTCGGAAGTGTATCTGAAAGATATAGTCGAGCGGAAGAAGGTGGGGCGGGAGGATGTTCTGGCTCTGCTCCTTGATCTGCTTTGTTCATCAGTGGGTTCACTGACAAATCCGAAGAAGATAGCCGATACTCTGCGCTCAAGAACAGGGGAGAGCATATCACAGAATACTATCTCCTCCTATGTCTCACATCTTGAGGATGCATTCCTTTTCAGTGAGGCAAGGCGCTATGACGTAAAGGGGCGCAAATACTTTGAGTACCCTTACAAGTATTACTGCGAGGACATAGGTCTCAGGAATGCCCGTATCGGCTTTCGCCAGCAAGAAATGACACACATCATGGAGAATATCATATATAATGAGCTTATCATACGGGGCTTCTCCGTTGATGTGGGGGTAGTTTTCTCAAATGAGAAAAATCCGGGGGGCAGCTATTCAAAAGTGCCCCGTGAGATAGATTTCATCGCTTCAAAGGGAGGAAAAAGGGTGTATATCCAGTCGGCGTTTGCGCTGCCGGATGAAGAAAAGAGGGAACAGGAGCTTCGCCCCTTCGCTCTTACAGGCGATTCCTTCCCCAAGATCATAGTCAGACGGGATATCCGCAAAAGCTGGTATGACGATAACGGCGTGCTGAATGTGAGCCTGACGGAATTTTTGCTGAGTGATGCCCTGATCTGAGATGACAATAAAATCTGCCGCTGCATACCATGGTATACAGCGGCAGAGGTTTTTATACTGTGCCTGTTCAGCCTAACATTGCTTCTACTATCCCTGCAAAGGCTTCTGCTGCCTTGTCCACAAGGGAAATGTCCCCGGCGCCTGCCATTGCGCTGTCAGGGCGGCCGCCGCCCTTTCCGCCTGTGACTGCGGCTACTTCACGGACTATCTTGCCCGCATTGGCGCCCTTTGCCAAGGCGTCCTTGCCGCATACCGCAAGGAATGTGGCCTTGCCGTCGGTGGTGTCTACAAAGAGCACAACGCTGTCAGGGTACTTGTCCTTTGCATTGTCGCCCAGAGTGCGCAGGGCATCCTTTGCAACGCCGCTCACACGCACGGTTGCCACCCTGACACCCTTTATCTCCACAGCTCCTGACATGATGTCCCCGGTCTGGGATGCTGCCAGCTTCTCGGAAAGCTCCTTGTTTTCCTTTTCAAGCGCCTTCACCTCGGCGGTGATGGCTGCACATCTTTCGGTGAGGGCATCCGGTGAGGGTATCTTCAGCGCCTTTGCGGCTGCTGAAAGTGCTGCCTCGTACTTTTCAAGCAGCTCCAGCACCCCAAGGTCTGTGGTGGACTCGATACGTCTGATACCGTTTGCCACGGAGTTCTCGGAGGTTATCTTGAAAAGCCCCAGCCTTAAAGTGTTGTCCACATGGGTGCCGCCGCAGAACTCAACGGAGAACTCACTTGCGCTCACCACTCTTACCACATCACCGTACTTTTCGGAGAAGAGCATCATAGCCCCTCTCTTCTTTGCCTCCTCAATGGGAAGCTCCTCCGTTACAACCGGGATAGCCTCCAGTATCTTGCGGTTCACGATGGCCTGTACCTCAGCCAGCTGCTCAGGGGTAACAGCCTCGTAATGGTAGAAGTCAAAGCGCCCCTTGTACTCATCCACATAGGAGCCTGCCTGATGGACATGATCTCCCAGCACCTGCCGCAGCGCTGCCTGCAACAGATGCACGGAGGTGTGGTTCTTCATTATGGCGGTGCGCCTTACGGTGTCAATTGCGGCAGTAACGTCGTTGCCTGCGGACAGGGAGCCGTTGTCCACCACGCCGAAGTGCATATACACGCCGTTTGTCTTCTGTGTATCGGTGACAGCAAAGGAGGACTCGCCGATCTTGATGTGACCTGTGTCCCCTACCTGACCGCCCGCTTCTGCATAGAAGGGTGTGCGGTCAAGGATAATGACAGCCTCGTCGCCCTCGGCAATGTCGTTTACTCTGCTGTTGTCCTTGTATATGGCGACTATCTTTGCGCTGCTCTCATGCTCGGTATAGCCTGTGAATGCAGTGGCGGGGAGATCCTTGTCAAGGGAGCTCTCATCCCATGAGGAGCCGCCCTTTGACAGCCTGTCCTCCCTTGAACGGCGCCTTGCAGCCTGCACACATTCCTCAAAGCCTGCCTCGTCAACGAGTATGCCCTTTTCCTCGGCGATCTCCCTTGTAAGGTCTATGGGGAAGCCATATGTGTCGGAGAGCCTGAATGCATCTTCGCCCTTGATGGTGCCGCCCTTTGCGATGCCCTCAAGCACCTTGTCCATAACGGTAAGGCCTGCATCTATGGTCTTTGCGAAGGCCTCCTCCTCAAGGCGTATGGTCTTCTTTATGTACTCACGCTTCTCGCAAAGCTCCGGGTATGCGGAGGCGTTCTCGTTTATGACTGTATCAGCCACTTCATAGAGGAAGGGCTCCTTTATGCCTAAGAGCCTGCCGTGACGGGCAGCCCTTCTCAGAAGCCTTCTGAGCACATATCCACGCCCTGTGTTGGAGCAGGTGACACCGTCCCCTACCATGAACACTGTGGAGCGGATATGGTCGGTGATGACACGCAGGGAAACGTCCTTTTTCTCGTCCTGCTTGTACTCCACCCCTGCAATGCGGCTGATGTGCTTCATTATGTTCTGTACGGTATCCACCTCAAACAGGTTGTCTACCCCCTGCATAGCCACAGCAAGGCGCTCAAGGCCCATGCCCGTGTCTATGTTCTTGTGAGCCATCTCCGCATAGTTGCCGTTGCCGTCGCTGTCAAACTGGGAGAACACCAGGTTCCACACCTCGATGATGCGGTCGGCATCGCTTGCCTGCTCGAAGGACTCCAGCGGGCCGTAGGCTTCACCTCTGTCGAAGTGTATCTCGGAGCAGGGGCCGCAGGGACCGCTGCCGTGCTCCCAGAAGTTGTCCGCCTTGCCCAGTCTGATTATCCTGTCCTCGGGTATGCCTATCTCATTTGCCCATATGTCGTGAGCCTCGTCGTCGGATTCAAATATGGTGATCCACAGGCGGTCAGCGGGTATGGCAAGTGTTTCGGTCAGGAACTCCCATGCCCAGTGTATGGCATCGGTCTTGAAGTAGTCCCCGAAGGAGAAGTTGCCCAGCATC
>DGXE01000005.1:0-28262 GCA_002395525.1 Ruminococcus sp. UBA4240 | reverse complement strand
GAAGGAGAAGTTGCCCAGCATCTCGAAATAGGTGCCGTGGCGGGAGGTCTTGCCCACACGCTCTATATCCGGGGTGCGGATGCACTTCTGGCAGGTGGTGACCCTGTTGCGGGGAGGTGTCTCTGTTCCGAGAAAGAATTTTTTCAGCGGTGCCATGCCGCTGTTTATCAGCAGAAGGCTGTTGTCACCCTGAGGGATGAGGTTTGCACTTGCCATGCGCAGGTGACCCTTGTCCTCAAAGAATGACAGATATTTTTCACGCAGTTCGTTTAAACCGGTCCATTCCATAATAAAAGCTCCTTTGTAGGATTTCATACAACTTATTATTATAGCAAATCAGTATGTGCTTGTCAATGGATAAAGCGTTAATAAACAAAGCCTGTATGCCCGCTGTACAAAGCATAATGAACAAGAGAAAGGGCCGGCTCACGCCGACCCTTTGTGTCAAGGTCATCAGTCTGCGGTATAACGGAAGCCCACTATCTCGGCAGATTCATCCTCGTTGGTGAGGGTGCCTGAGAAGGTCTGCACCTCGTCACCCACCTGCAGGCGCACCAGATAGTTGGTGGCGCTGCCGTCGGTGCGGTCGTGGTAGTTGATGACATAGACCCAGTATTCGCCGTCTTCGGGAGATTCAAAGTAGATGTTCTCCACGGGATTGGGCATGAGCCCTGATGAGAAGGCATTTGCATCCACGTCCAGCACGCCGCCCCCCGCTTCCTTGTTGCCGTAGTATATCTCCGAGCCGTCGGGGGTGAATACGTGCAGGTCAAGGTCATCCTCGGAATCCCACAGCAGGGATATGGTTATCTCGCCGCTCTGTGCGGACTGCTGTGTAAGGGCCTCGTCCATCACGCTTTCATTGAGGTCGGACTGGCTGTCCCATTCGCAGAAGAAGCCATGATGATGGTGGTATGTGCTGTCGTCGTTGTTAAGGTCGTTCCACGCCCCCCCGTTCCACAGGTGGACGAACCACTCATCCCCGTTGGCATTGTCGGGCTGGTTCGATGCCCAGTTGGTGTAGTCCCACGCTTCGCCTGTCACCCAGCTGTAGCCGGAGGAGTCGCCGTATGCGCCTATCCAGCCGTTCTTGCCGGGCCACCTGCCTGTGATGAAGGACTGCTCCTCGGCGGAGGTTATGGTGACAAGGTGCCCCTCCAGGGACTGGCAGTAGCTTCTTGCCTGTGTCCAGGACATATCGCTCTCGAAGTATCTGTAGCGGTGGCCGCCGAATGTACCCTCGTCGCTGTTTGACGCTCCGCCGTAGTCAAATTCGATTATGTCTATATCCGTCCCTGTGCCGTCTATGGTGCCCCTGAATTCCTGGGACTGTCCCCCTATGGTCACACGCACAAGGTAGGAGGCACTGTCGTCGGAGCGGTCGCTGAAGTCCCTTATCCAGACCTTGTAGTGACCGTTCTCGGGTGCCGCAAAGTAGATGTTCTCCACAGGGTCAAGGCGCCTTTCGCTGCCTGCGTTCATATCCACATCCAGTATGCCGCCCCCTGCGGTCTTGTTGGAGTAGTAGATGTGGCTGCCGTCGGGAGTCTCCATGTGAAGATCCAGGTCGTCCCAGCTGTCCCATGCCATGGAAACGGTTATATCGCCGCTGCCTGCCCCTGCCGCATTCAGAAGATCCGTCAGGGATTCGGAGGTGGGTGGTGTACTGGTGCTCTCCGTGCCCGACTGTGCGCCCACGTAGTCAAACTCAACTATGACTATTTCGGTGCCTGTGGTGTCTATATCCCCCTCGAAGAGCCTTTCCTCCCCGTTTATTATCACCTTTACCTTGTAGTGGGTGGAGCGGCTGTCGGTGCGGTCCCTGTAGTCACGGATATATACCTTGTAATGGCCGCTTGCGGGTGTGGGGTAGTAGATGTTCTCTATGGGGGGCTCCATGTAGTTCGAGGAGGATGCGTTGGCATCCACATCAAGCGTGCCGCCCCCTGCGGTCTTGTTGGAGTAGTAGATATGGCTCTCATCGGGATTGATGATGTGAAGATCCAAGTCGTCGTGGGAATCCCATATCATGGAAACGGTTATGTCTCCCACCCCTGCGCCCACCTGCCCCAGAGCTTCATTGAAGCTGTTGAGGGATATGTCATGGGGGTCATCGCCGCCGCCGGTGTTATCACCGCCGCCCTCGATGTTCCTGAACGTGCGGTCTATATCATCTGCGCCTATGGGTGGTGTGAAGTCCCCTATGGGACCTCTTGCGGGAGGTGAGTACCAGCCGCCGTTGTTGCCTATCTCATCTATCAGATCGCTTTCACTGCGTCCCTCTGCGGGTACGCTTATGCCTTCCGTTCCGGGTGGTGTGGTAGGGTTGTCTGTGCCCTTGTTCCCGCGGGTGATGGTAAAGCCCCCTGCACGGTCGAGAATGAACCAGGAGAAGAAGCTGGTGCTGTGGAAAGTCATGTCTATGTCGTCCGGTTCCTCAGGGTAGCTGCACATGGAGATGGAGCTGCTGTCCTCATCCGGGTGATAGTCAGCAAAATCTCCGCTGTTCATGGTGACGCCTTCGCCTGTGCCGTAGACTATGGCACTGTGGGTGGAGCCCACATCAACCAGTATGTCGGTGCCGCCTACTGAAAGGCTGCCTGCCTTTACCGTGGATGACAGTGTGCGGACGGAATGTGCCCTGTGGGTTATCATGGTAGTCCTGCCGGAGGTTATCTCCCCGGAGATGTACACCTGTGTGGCAAAGGATGATGAGGTGCTTTCCACTGCGCTCTGCCAGCTTGTCACGGAGGTGCTGCGGCCGTTGTATATGCCCTGCAGGGTCTGCACGCTCTGATAGCCCCTCTGTGCATCCGTGCGGAGCTGTGTCCCCAGATATGATACACGGGCAACGCTCTCTGTTGCGGTCATGGTCTGTGAGATGAGCTGTGACTGCTCCTCCCCCTCTGCGGATACTGCTGCTCCGAAGAGGGAAAAGCCCTTCTTTGCATCGCTGCCCCCCTTTATCTTGGCAAGCCCCTTGTCCTGGGAAAGCTCCTCCGACATGGTACACATCCTGTCGGAAACGGTCTCTGCCGCCTTCCAGGCGGAAAGGCACTCCCTGAAAAGTGCGTCCACCTCATCAGGGTCTGCGGCGGCAAGGTCTGTCTCCAGAAGCTCCTCTGTCAGCACCCTTGCGTACAGGTAGCTCTGGGAGCCAAGGCTTGTCATATCGCACAGCTTGTCAAAGGCATCCCGTGCCGGGTTCTTACCCACAAACCGGGATATGATGAATACACCCAGTATAAGCATCAGGGCTGCCGCCACAAGGGCTATTATAAGGCCTGTGCCGTTTCGCTTTTTTGTCGCAGTCCGTGCCGGTGCGGGGGCGTAGCCGCTGTTATAGGGCTGTCCGTAGGGAGCGTTCCCCTGCTGTGTGTAGCTCTGCTGATAGTTATTGCCGTAGCTGCCGCTGTACGCTGCACTCTGCTGACCCTGTGCGCCGCTGCCCGGAGGCTGATAATTGCCGGTGTACTGGGGCATATTGTAGGGGTACTGCCTCTGATCATACTGACCCTGTGTGGGCTGTTGTCCGTATGAGAGAATGCTCCCTGACTGCTGTTGGGGCTGTTGGCTGTATGAGGGAACATTTCCCGCCTGTCCTTGGGTTGGTGTATTCACCTGTCCCGATTGGGGCTTTTGAACCTGCTGTACAGGCTGAGCAGCGGGTGCAGCGGGCTGCTGTTGTCCGTATGAGGGAATGCTCCCCGCCTGTGAGGGTTGCCCGTAAGACTGGACGCTCCCTGACTGCCCTTGGGTTGGTGTATTCATCTGTGTGGAACTGCCGAAGGAGCTCACCTGTCCCGACTGAGGGCTTTGGGTCTGCTGTACGGGATGAGCTGTGGGAGCAGCGGGCTGCGGGGGCTGTTGTCCGTAGGACTGAACGCCCCCTGCCTGCTGAGCGGCTTCCATTGTCCTTTCCGTTTCTGTATCAGCAGGCTTGTCCTGTGTTAAGGGGCGGGGCGGGGGTGCCTGCTGAGCTGCTCCCTTCGGGGCGGGAGTCCCGCATTTCTTGCAGAAGGCATCCTTCTCCCCTAACTCGTTGCCGCAGTGGCCGCAGAAGCGCTTTTTCGGTTCTTCTGTGTACTTTGTGCCACAGACGGTGCAGAACAATGCATCCTCGTCAAGCACAGCACCGCATTTTTTGCATATCCTGTCCATAGTTTCCCTCCTTGTCATTCACCATATCGTGTCATCCGCGATATCATTTATTGTCTGTAAACTGTTTGTGTACAGATAGTGCAAAAGTGCAGGCGGTTGCTTCGGATATGCTCACGAGAAACTGCCTGCACTTGGTTTGCTATGTTTTGATCGGTATCATCAGTCGTTAAGGGAGAGGATGACCTCGCTCACCAGATTGGAGGGGAGCTGTTCGTATCTTACGAAGTCGAACTCAAAGGAGCCCATGCCTCTTGTGATCTGGCGCAGCTGTGTTGCAAAGGTCTGCATCTCTCTTTCGGGCACCTCTGCCTCGATAACGGTCATTCCCTTTTCTTCTGCGGGGTTCATGCCCAGCACTCTGCCCCGGCGCTTGTTAAGGTCGCCCATAACGTCGCCTGTGTTGTCATTGGGGACTGTCACCTTCAGGCTGCCGATAGGCTCAAGGATAGTGGGATCTGCCTGCTTCATGCCCTCCTTGAAGGCAATGGAGGCGGCAGTCTTGAATGCCATTTCAGAGGAGTCAACAGGGTGGTAGGAGCCGTCTACAAGTATGGCCTTCACGCCTGTAACGGGGCAGCCTGCCAGAACGCCCTTCTGCATACACTCCTGCAAGCCCTTTTCAACTGCGGGGAAGAAGTTCTTGGGAACAGCGCCGCCGAATACTCTCTCCTCAAATACCAGCTCGTCGCTGACACAGGGCTCGAACTCGATCCACACGTCACCGTACTGACCGTGGCCGCCGGACTGCTTCTTGTGCTTGCCCTGCACCTTGCACTTCCTGCGGATGGTCTCACGGTAGGCTATCTTGCTGGGTGCGAGGGTAATGTCCGTGCCGAACTTGGATTTCAGCTTGGCGGCAGCCACCTCAAGGTGCTGCTCACCTGCGCCTGCAAGGATAAATTCGTTTGTCTGGGGATCCTGATAGAAGGATATGGAAGGATCCTCCTCCATGATGCGGGCAAAGCCGGTGCTTATCTTGCTCTCATCTCCCTGTGACTTGGCCTTGACAGCCACCTTGTAGCAGGGACGTGCAAACTTTATCTTCTCAAATTCCAGTGCTTCACCGGCGCAGAGAGTGTCGTTGGTCTGGGCGCCTATCTTCACGGCAACGCATATGTCGCCTGCGTGTGCCTCGCTTATCTCCGTCTGCTTCTTGCCGCACAGGGTGTACAGCTTGCCCAGCTTCTCCGTGTTGCCGGCGGTGGTGTCGGTGTATTCGGTGTTGGACTTCATAACGCCACGCATTACCTTGATAAAGCTCATCTTGCCCACGAAGGGATCCGCTACGGTCTTGAACACAAAGCCTGCGGCATCCTTGGTGTCGTCATAGGGCACCTCCAGCATATCATCCCCCTTGTATGCAATGGAGGGTGCGCTGTCAGCAGGGGAGGGGAACAGCAGCTTTATTTCCTTGAGGAGCATATCTATGCCCCCCATGGTGATGTCGGAGGAGCAGATGACAGGGGTGATGATACCGCTGTTCATGCCGTTGTGGAGACCCTTTACCAGCTCCTCTGAGGTGAATGCCTCGCCCTCGAAGAACTTTTCCATAAGAGCCTCGTCCGTCTCTGCAACAGCCTCGGAGAAGGCGGCTACCAGACCGTCAAGACGGTATTCCATCTTTTCGGATATCTCCGCTGTGGGCATATCCGTCTCTGTTACCTCACCCTTCTCGTTGTACTTGTAGCACTTCATCTCGATAAGGTTCACATAGCTTATCACCTGTCTGTCCTTGATGACGGGGACGATGACGGGGCACACCGTAGGACCGAACTCTGTCTTCAGGTCGGTGAGTACGTTGTAGAAGTTGGCATCCGGGTCATCTGCCTTGGTGACAACGAAGAGAGATGCCTTGCCCATTTCACGGGCTGCCTTGTATGCCTTCTTTGTGCCCACCTTCACGCCGGATTTGCCGGATACGGTGATGAGAACGGTATCGGATGCGTATATAGCCTCACGCATATCCGCCTCGAAGTCGAAAAGGCCGGGGGCATCGAGCAGGTTTATCTTCACCCCGTTGTACTCAACGGAGGCAAGAGCCGTGCTGAGGGATGCCTTGCGCTTTATCTCCTCCGGGTCGTAGTCGCATACGGTGTTGCCGTCTGCGGTGGCACCCAGTCTGTCAGAGGCGCCTGCCTTGTATATGAGAGCCTCGGCAAGAGTGGTCTTGCCGGAGCCGCTGTGGCCTGCAATGGCGATGTTCCTTATGTCCTGTGCGCTGTAAACTTTCATGGTCTGTGGCTCCTTTGTCTTTTATGTTCGCAATGGTCAGTTATTCAGGAGAAACTTGTTAGATTTACCCAAAATAAGAAACGATTAACAGAACCATTATATAATATTAACCATAATTTTGCAATACCTTAAAGAAAAAATGTACATTAACTTGCAAAACACTATGCCTGATTTGTGGGATTTGCACAAGAATGAGAGCTTTTCGCCCCTGCCCGACTTGTCCTGTGTAAAACTATGCCCTTGTGGTATAGTGCACAATATACAAAGTTGTAAAGCCGCATTTGGTTTTTTGCTTAAAATTGACTATTTAAAACAGCGCCCCTAAATGCTATAATAATAGGATAGGGGCATTCCCCGCAACACAACGTGAAAGGACGCTATATGAGCTATATCTCACTGAAAAACGTCTGCAAGACCTATAAGCCCGGGGAGATCACCATAAACGCCTCGGACAATGTAAGCTTTGACATAGAACAGGGTGAGTTCACCATCATCACCGGGGAATCCGGTGCGGGAAAGACCACCATACTGAACCTCCTGGGGGGCATGGACAGGGCGGACAGCGGCTCTGTCACCGTGGACGGCACGGATATCGCCGCCCTTTCCCACAGGAAGCTGACCGCCTACCGCCGCAATGACGTGGGCTTTGTGTTCCAGTTCTACAATCTGGTGCCCAACCTCACCGCAAGGGAAAACGTGGAGCTTGCCACGGAGATCACCAAGAGCAGCACCGCCCCCGGGGATGTGCTGGATATGGTAGGCCTTTCCGACAGGCAGGGTAACTTTCCCTCCCAGCTCTCCGGCGGGGAGCAGCAGCGTGTGTCCATTGCAAGGGCAGTGGCAAAGTCCCCCAAGCTGCTTCTGTGCGATGAGCCCACAGGTGCCCTTGACTACAACACGGGCCGCACCATCCTGAAGCTTTTGCAGGACTGCTGCCGCAAGAAGGGCATGACCGTGGTGGTGGTCACCCATAATCAGGCCATCACCCCCATGGCGGACAGGGTCATCTGCATGAAAAACGGCAAGGTAGCCAAAATAATGCTGAATCCCAATCCCACCTCCGTGGAGGATATTGAGTGGTAATGAAGAAAAGCCTTTATCTTAATACCCTGCGCAGTATCGGGAGGACGTTCTCACGTTTTCTGGCAATACTCCTCATCATCGCCATAAGCTGCGCCTTCTACGCAGGGGTGAAGAGCACTGCGGGCATCCTCAAGGCAAATGCCTGGAAATATCTGAACGACCATGCACTTGCGGACATAGAGCTGCGCTCTACTCTGGGCTTTGACAGGACAGAGCCGGCAGCTCTCCTTGAAAGCGACACCTTCGACGATGCGGCAGGGTACTGCTGGGCAGACCTTGTATATGCCGCAGAGAACGGCGCTGTACTGGTGAGGGCATATTCCTATTCCCCGGACTGTCACCTTAATTTCCCCTACATCACCGAGGGGCGGCTGCCCTCAGCCTCCGGGGAGATGCTCTGTGATGCGGACTGCGGCCTTTTTGCCGTTGGTGACACTGTGGTGCTGGAGGCTCCCGGTGATGATGACACAGGGGAGATCCTTGATGTGACGGAGTTTACCGTTACAGGTCTGTGCCGCAGCCCCTTGTACCCACGCTCCGAGAGGGGCTCCACAAATGTGGGCAACGGCAGGCTCGATGCCTTTGTGTATATCCCCGAGGAGGACTTTGCCTACGATGTGTACACGGGCATATACCTTTCCGTAAAGGGATCGGAGAAGACTGCCCCCTTTTCCTCTGAATACCATGAGCTTATCTCTGCCGCCGCTCTGGAGCTTGAAGGTCAGAGGGCACAGATACTCTCCCGCAGGGGGGACACCATTCGTGCCGATGCCGAGGAGGAGCTTTCAGATGCCCGCAGACAGCTTGCGGATGCCGAAGAGAAGCTTGAAAAGGGGCGCCGTGACTACGAGGACGGCCTTGCAGAGTATGAACGCTACAAGGAGAACTTCGATGCGGGGCGTGCCGTTGTGGACAGCGCCGGGGAGGAGCTTGACAACGCCTCCGGGGAGCTGGGCACAAGGCGTGAGGGCATGGAGGAGCTTGCCTTTACCTGCGAGAAGATAGACTTCTTCCTTGAGAATTACAAGAATGCCTACCTGAAGGTGTTGCCCCAGGAGCTGCTGGACACCTTCAAGGAGATACAGCGCATATACGATGCCAACAATGTGGATGCCTCCATACAGGATCTGCTTGCCATATACTGCATAACCGACCCGGAAAAGGATCCTGCCACAAGAGCGACGGTGTATGAGTCCATATCCACCGTCAACGAGCAGGTAAGACAGGCTGTATCATCAGCCATGTACCAGATAGATGCCCAGTCCGATGAGTTACAGTCAAAAAAGGACGGCATACAGACCGCAGGCTCCGGCCTCATAGATGCACAGACAAGCCTGCGGCAGGCAGAAAAGGAGCTCAAAGCCGCCGAGGAAAAGCTGGTACAGGGCGAGGAAGAGGTAAACAAAGCCCGTGAGGAGCTGACCCGTGCCGCAAACGAGGTAGAGGAGCGCATAGCGGAGGGGAAGCTCTACATCACCGACAGGGATTCCTTTGATCCCGACTGCATGGCATACGGCGAGGATGCTGACAGAGTAGATGCGGTAGCAGCCGTGTTCCCCCTGTTCTTTGTGCTCATAGCAGCCCTTGTGTGCTGTGCCACCATGACAAGGATGGTAGAGGAGCAGCGCACCCAGGCGGGCACATTGAAGGCTCTGGGCTACAGCAATGTCCAGGTCATGGGGCAGTACCTCCTGTACGCCGCTCTTGCAGGGATCACAGGCAGTGTCATAGGGGTGGCGGCAGGGTTCAACTTCCTGCCGGGCATCATTGACGTGTGCTATGCCTCCATGTACAACTATCCCCCCATCACCGTGATCTACGACAATAACATCGCATTGCAGTGCATAATCGTTTCCCTGCTGTGTGTCATACTCTCCACCCTGTATGCGGCACTCAGGGAGCTTTCCGGCTCCCCCGCACAGCTTGTGCGGCCGAAAGCCCCCCGGGGCGGCAAAAAGGTGCTGGCTGAAAGGCTTCTCCCCGGACTGTGGAAGCACCTTCCCTTTCTCCACAAGGTGGCAATGCGCAACCTTATGCGCTACCGCAGCAGATTTTTCGTCATGCTTGCGGGCATAGGCGGCTGCACGGCGCTGCTGCTGACAGGCTTCGGCCTTCGCTATTCCATGAGCACCGTCCTTGATGAGCAGTTCGGCAAAATGACCACCTTTGATATGACTGTGGTCATGGAGGATGATGCTTCGGAGCGGGAGACAATGGAAACCTCCGCAGTGATACAGGCCACGGGCATACCCTGCCGATACGGCTTTGTCAACATGAAGGAGCACACCTTCACCTCCTCCCACACAGGGAAAAGGGCAAAGGCATATCTCACAGCAGGGGACAGCTTTGAGGGCTTTGTAAGCTTTATCGACCCCAAAACGGGGGAGACCTTCACCCAGCCCTCCGAGGGGGCAGTCATTACGGAGAAGCTGTCCATTCTCCTTGATGTGCAGAAGGGTGATGCCATCTCCACGGAATACGGTGACATCATGGTCACGGGCATAACAAAAAACCACATGGGCAACTATGTGTATATGAACACCATACCCTTTAAGGCACTGACCCACGACAGCGCCCTCACAACCGCCTTCATCCGCTTTGACAGGGAGCTTTCGGAGCAGGAGAAGGACACCTTTGCAAAGGCGCTCATCGCATCTGATGCGGTGCTTTCCGCCGTGTATACAAGCACCTCCCTTGACAGCTTTTCGCAGCTCATGGACAGCATGGACATCATAGTGCTTGTCATAATCGCCTTTGTGGGTGCCCTGAGCTTTGTCATCATGATAAACCTTGCGGAGATAAACATGACCGAGCGCCGCTACGAGCTTGCATCCATGAAGGTGCTTGGCTTTTTTGACGCAGAGCTTGCCGCCTATGTGTTCCGGGAGAACATCGTCTCCACCCTGCTTGGTATAGCTTTGGGGCTGGTGCTTGGTGTGCCCCTGGAGAGATTTGTTGTGCGCACCGCCGAGGTGGACAGTGTGATGTTTGCCCGCACCATACCCCCTGTTGATTTTGCAATGGCGGCAGTGGTCATGCTCATATTTGTGGTGCTGGTCAATAGCCGGATATACTTCCGCCTGAAGACCATAAACATGGCGGCGGCTATGAAATCCACGGAGTGACCGGTGACGGGACGGAGAACAGTATGAATATTATCATAGTTGGCTGCGGCAAGGTGGGAGAGACCCTTGCCAGACAGCTTGATGAAGAGGGAAACAGGGTCACGGTCATAGACAAGAGCCCCCGCAGAGTATCTGCCCTTGCGGATGCCAGCGATGTCATGGGCATCGTGGGCAACGGGGCAGTGTATGACGTGCTCAGGGAGGCGGGCATCTCCAATACCCACCTGCTCATTGCCGTGACCAATTCCGATGAGCTCAACATCCTGTGCTGCCTTGTGGCGGCAAAGAGCGGCTCCTGCCGCACCATAGCCCGTGTGCGCAACCCCGAATACAATGATGAGGCTGCATTCTTCCATGAGCGGCTGGGTCTTGCCATGACCATAAACCCGGAATTTACCGCCGCAAACGAGATCGCCCGCATACTGCGGTTCCCCTCTGCCATGAAGATAGATTCCTTTGCCAAGGGCAGGGCGGAGCTGTTAAAGTTCAAAATGCCGGAAAAGTGCCCCCTTGAGGGAATGGCGGTAAAGGACGTTGTGGGCAGGCTCCACTGCGATGTGCTGGTGTGCATAGTGGAAAGGGGGCAGGAAGCCCTCATACCCAACGGCGACTTCCGCTTTGAGCCCCGTGACATCGTTTCCATCGTGGCATCCCCCCGCAATGCGGCAGAATTTTTCAGAAAGATAAACTACCGCCTCAACTCCGTCAAGAGCGTGATGGTGGTGGGCGGAGGGCGCATCGGCTACTATGTGTCCTCCCTGCTCTCCCGCTCCAACATCAAGGTGAAGCTGGTGGAGAAGGACGCAGAAAGGGCGAAGGAGCTTGATTCAAAGCTGCCCGATGTGTCGGTGATAAATGCGGATGCGGTAGACCATGCCGCTCTGCTTGAAGAAGGCCTTGCGGACATGGACGGCTTTGTGTCCCTTACCAACATCGACGAGGAGAACATTCTCCTGTCCATGTATGCCAAGGAGGTATCCCGTGCCAAGGTGGTGACAAAGGTCAACCGTCTTGACTTTGACAGTGTAATCTCCCGCCTTGACCTTGATTCCATCATCTACCCCAAAAACCTCACCTCTGACGTGATAGTGCGTTATGTGCGTGCCATGAAGAACACCATCGGCAGCAACATGGAGACCCTCTACAACGTTATCAAGGGGAAGATAGAGGCGGCGGAGTTTCTGATAACGGAAAAGTCCCCTGTGGTGGGGAAGCCCCTTATGGAGCTTAAATTCAGGGAGCATACCCTTGTGGCTGCCATCACCCGGGGGAAGAAGGTCATCATACCCCGCGGGCAGGATGTGATCGAGCCGGGGGATTCCGTTGTCATCGTCACCGACCTCAAGGCCATAAGCGACATCAAGGACATACTGGTGAAGTAAGGATTATCACAAGGAAACAGGCGGCAAGACGTTCCCTGCTTCTTTTACGGAGTATGACAATGAATTTTGCAATGATAATATATGTGCTGGGGTGGCTGCTGATATTTGACGGCATATTCATGACAGTGCCGCTGATGACAGCCTTTGTCTGTCGTGAGGATGCGGCGGCGGCATTCCTGCTGACAATGGCGGTGTGTCTGCTGCCCGGTATGCTCATCGTATCGAAAAAGCCCCGTGACAAGACCCTCTATGCCCGTGACGGCTATGTTATCGTGGCGCTGAGCTGGATAGTCATGTCCCTCTTCGGGGCGCTGCCCTTTGTCATAAGCGGTGTGCTGCCAAGCTATGCGGATGCCCTGTTTGAAACGGTGTCGGGCTTTACCACCACAGGGGCTACGGTCATAAAGGATGTGGAGGCACTGCCCCGCTCCATTATCATGTGGCGCTCCTTTACCCACTGGGTGGGAGGCATGGGGGTGCTTGTGTTCCTCATGGCATTCATCCCCCTTTCAGGCGGTCAGAATATGCACATAATGAAGGCGGAGAGCACAGGCCCCTCGGTGAACAAGCTGATGCCGGGAGTAAAGACCACAGCCCTTGTGCTGTATACCCTCTATTTCCTGCTGACACTGGTGGAATTTGTCATGCTGCTGTTCGGGGGCATGAGCGTGTTTGAGGCTGTGAACACCGCCTTTTCCACAGCGGGCACAGGGGGCTTCGGCTTCAGAAACGACAGCTTTGCCTCCTTCTCCCCCTACTGCCAGTATGTGGTGGCAGCATTCATGCTCATGTTCTCCATCAGCTTTTCATCCTATCATTTTATCATTAAAAGGCGGTTCAAGGCAGCATTCACTCTGGAGGTAAAGGTGTTCCTCGCAGTGGTCATAGGGGTCACCGCCATGATAACCCTTAATGTAAGGGATATGTTCCCCACACTGGAGGAGTGCTTCCGCAATGTGCTGTTCACAGTGTCATCCGTCATCTCCACAACAGGCTTTGTGACAGCGGACTTTGACCTGTGGCCCAGCTTTTCCAAGGTGCTGCTGGTGACCATAATGTTCATTGGTGCCTGTGCAGGCTCCACAGGCGGCGGCATGAAGGTGTCCCGCATAATCATCATGGTAAAGGGCATCGGCAAGGAGCTGCGGCAGATGGTACACCCCCGCCAGATACGCAGGATCACCATGGATGGCACACAGGTGAGCCACGAAGTGGTGCGGGCGGTGAATGTGTATATGGTGTCCTTCGTGCTGGTGTTTGTAATATCCCTGCTGCTGATAGTGCTGCTGGATGAGACAGGCCTTGTAACAGGCTTTACAGCAGTAGCTGCCACTATAAACAACATAGGACCCGGTCTGGAGGCGGTGGGGCCTACCTGCAATTTCGCCTTCTTCTCCATGCCCTCCAAGCTGGTGCTCATCTTTGACATGATAGCGGGACGTCTGGAGCTCTTCCCCATGCTGGTGCTGATACATCCTGCCACCTGGAAGAAATAAGGGCGGTCAAATCACACAAAAAAATCATATAATACTATTTAAAATGCCATGTTTTCCCCAAATCGTTGACTTTTAGGGGAAAACATGGTAAAATTTATGCATAATGACGTAGTACAGCCCTTAATCAAAATCAGCATCAAGGAGCAGCAATATGAAAACAGTGATACTTGCGGGAGGCTTCGGCACCCGTTTTTCCGAGCAGTCATCCTACAAGCCCAAGCCCATGATAGAGGTGGGGGGGATGCCCATACTCTGGCATATCATGAAATGCTATTCCCACTACGGTTTCAATGATTTCATCATCTGTGCGGGGTATAAGCAGTATGTCATAAAGGAGTGGTTTGCAGACTACTTCCTCCACACCTCCGACATTACCTTTGACTTTACACAGGGGAACAAGGTCATCGTCCACGAGATGCACTCGGAGCCGTGGCGTGTGACTGTGGTGGATACGGGGCTGCACACCATGACCGGCGGGCGTATAAAGCGCATACAGCCCTATGTGGGGGATGAGCCCTTTATGATGACCTACGGCGACGGTGTCTGCGACGTGGATATTGCCAAGCTGAAGCAGTTCCACGATAGCCACGGCAAGCTTGCCACTCTTACGGCTGTAAAGCAGCAGGAGCAGAAGGGCGTGCTTGACATAGGGGGAGACAATGCGGTGCGCTCCTTCCGTGAGAAGAATGCGGATGACGGCGCCCTTATCAATGCAGGGTTCATGGTGCTCTCACCCCGGGTGTTCGACCTGCTTGAAGGGGATGACACCATATTTGAGCGTGCCCCCATGGAGCGCCTTGCCGCCGACGGACAGCTTATGAGCTATACACACACAGGCTTCTGGCAGTGCATGGACAACAAGCGTGAGCACGATATGCTGGAAAAGATGTGGGAAACCGACACCGCCCCCTGGAAGTGCTGGGAATGAGAGAGAACGCCATGGATATGACATTTTTTAAGGGAAAGAGAGTATTCATCACAGGGCATACAGGCTTTAAGGGCTCATGGCTGTGCAGGATCCTTGCAAATGCGGGAGCATATGTGACGGGCTACGCCCTTGACCCTCCCACAGACCCATCCCTGTTTAATCTTGCAGGGCTTTCCCGGGATATACGGGACATACGGAGTGATGTGCGGGATATGGATGCCCTTGCAAGGGCATTTGAGGAGGCACGCCCTGAAATAGTGCTGCACCTTGCGGCTCAGCCCATAGTGCGAACAAGCTACCGTGAACCCCGTGACACCTTTGAGACAAATGTAATGGGCACGGTGAACATACTTGAATGTGTGCGCACATCGGACACTGTGCGCTCCTTTGTCAATGTTACCACCGACAAGGTATATCAAAACCGTGAATGGGTCTACGGATACAGGGAATGTGACCCTCTTGACGGCTTTGACCCCTATTCAAATTCAAAATCCTGCTCGGAGCTGGTGACCCACTCCTATAAAAGCAGCTTCTTTGGGGACAGGGATGTTGCCATATCCACCGCAAGGGCGGGGAATGTCATAGGCGGGGGAGACTTTGCAGCGGACCGCATAATCCCCGACTGTGTGCGTGCCGTGCAGAGGGGTGAGCCTATAAAAGTGCGCAACCCCTATTCCACACGCCCCTATCAGCACGTTTTAGAGCCCCTGTTCGCCTATCTTGCCATAGCACAGGCGGGTTATGAGGACATCTCCCTTGCGGACTGGTACAACGTAGGCCCCGACGATTCAAGCTGTGTCACCACAGGTCAGCTTGTTGACCTGTTTGTAAAGGCATGGGGAGAGGGCGCAGTGCGTGAGGATATGCAGGCGGATGAAAAGGCTGTGCATGAAGCGGGCTTTTTGAAGCTGGACAGCTCCCTTATCCGTTCAAGGCTTGGTGTGAAGCCCGTATGGGACATCGCCGCCGCCGTGGAAAAGGTGGTGGAGTGGGAGAAATGCCGCATAGGCGGAGGAGATATAGTCGGCTGCATGGACAGGCAGATAGAGGAGTTCATGCGTTGATGAGCCGACAGAATACCCGGAGGGAATGATGAAGAAGGAAAGGTTTGACTTGTCCCGTTTCGATGAATATCGGGAGGGAAACAGGCTTGAGGTGAAAAAAGCAGGCGAGCGCCTTCCGGACAGCCTGTGGGAGACTTATTCATCCTTTTCCAACTGCAGCGGAGGAGTTATAGTCCTTGGGGCAGCCGAGCGCCGTGACGGAAGCTGGTACACCACCCACATTCAGGATCCCGACAAGCTTTTAAAGGATCTCTGGAACACAGTCAACAACAGGAAAAAGGTCAGCATCAATCTGCTTGATGAGGAAGATGTAAAGCTGTATGAATACAACGGCGATACTATCCTTGTGATCACTGTTCCCAAAGCGGATAGGGTGTACAAGCCCGTGTACATAAATGACGACCTGTTCAGAGGAACATTCAGAAGAGACCATGAGGGCGATTATCACTGCTCCGAGGCTGAGGTCAGGGGTATGCTGAGAGATCAGGCGGAAAGAAGCACTGACAGCAGGATACTCCTGAACATGGAGACGGACATTTTCTTTCGTGAGACGGTGAAAAGCTACCGCACACGTCACATGGCCGTAAATCCCCAGCACGTCTGGCACAGGCTCGACGACGAGGCTTATCTTGAAAGGATAGGTGCCGCAAGCGTATCTGATGTTGACAACAGACTTCACCCCACTGTGGCAGGGCTCCTGATGTTTGGCGAAGAATACATCATACGCCGGGAATTCCCAGAGTATTTCCTTGATTATCGTGAGATACTCGATCCATCTATCAGGTGGACTGACCGCCTTGAATCGAGCTCAGGCGAATGGTCTGGCAACCTTCTGGATTATTTTTTCAGCATGGAAAGGCGGCTTTTGAGAGATGTCCAGAAACCGTTTATGATGGACGGGATCACTCGTATAGATGAGACCGACATACACAGAGCGATAAGAGAGGCGCTTGCCAATTGCATAGCAAATGCTGATTTCAATTTCCCGAGAGGTATTGTGATAATAAAAAAGCCTGAGTCCCTGTCCATCGAAAATCCGGGCAGCATTATCACAGGCAGAGCGCAAATGCTGAAAGGCGGCATCTCCGAGCCAAGGAACAAGATCATCATGAAAATGTTCAACCTGATACGCATCGGAGAAAGAGCAGGCAGCGGCGTTCCCGATATATTTGCCACATGGCAGGATGCAGGTCTGCTGCAGCCGACTGTCACTGAGCAGTTCAAGCCGGACAGGACTGTGGTGATCCTGCCTGTCAGCGGCATAATAAGCGGCAATCCGGAAAATCAAGCGGCAAATGACGGAAAAACAAGCGGCAATCCGGAAAATAAGCGGCAAACCGGCGAAAAAACAAGCGGCAAATCGGAAAATAAGCGGCAAACCGGCGAAAAAACAAGCGGCAAATCCGAAAATAAGCGGCAAACCGGCAAAAAAACAAGCGGCAAATCCGAAAATAAGCGGCAAACCGGCGAAAAAACAAGCGGCAAATCGGAAAATAAGCGGCAAACTGGCGAAAAAACAAGCGGCAAATCCGAAAATAAGCGGCAAACCGGCGAAAAAACAAGCGGCAAATCCAATAATAAGCGGCAAAATGGAAAACAAGCGGCAAGCGGCAGATCCGATGGGAACAAGGAGCGCATATATGCCCTTCTGGAAGGTCTGAAAAGAGCTTCCACCGCTGAGATCTCTGCCGCTGTGGGACTCAGTGCATCGAGAACGAGGGCATTGCTTTCGGAGCTTGAAAGGGACGGACGTATCACCCACATTGGAGAGAGCAGGGCAAGAGCATATGTTCTTCCCGAAGAATAAACAAAAAAGAGGTCAGAAAAATGCTTTCAGCAGATGAAAAGACCGCCCGTGCCGAAATACTGGCAATGGTGGCGGAGTATTATGATAAATTCAAGCGCCCCGGGCAGGAAAAGCCCTTTGAGGAGGGAGACCGTATCCCCTATGCATCGAGGGTGTACGATGAAAAGGAGATGTGTGCCCTTGTGGATTCAGCCCTTGATTTCTGGCTGACAACAGGCCGCTTTTCCGACGAGTTCGAGAGGGGCTTTGCCCGCTGGATAGGCGTTAAGCACGCCGCCCTTGTAAACAGCGGTTCTTCTGCCAATCTAATCGCATTCATGACCCTTACCTCGCCCTTGCTGGGGGAGCGGCGCATAAAGCGGGGGGACGAGGTCATAACCGTTGCAGGCGGCTTCCCCACCACCATAAACCCCATTATACAGTACGGGGCAGTGCCTGTGTTTATCGACATGACCATTCCCGGATACAATATGGATGTATCCTTGCTGGAGGGGGCGCTGTCGGATAAGACCAAGGCGGTCATGGCGGCGCATACACTGGGCAATCCCTTTGACATTGCGGCTGTAAAGGAATTCTGTGACAGGCACGGTCTGTGGCTCATCGAGGATAACTGCGATGCACTGGGGACCACCTATACCATAAACGGCGAGACCCGCTACACCGGCACTTGGGGCGATATAGGCACATCCTCCTTCTATCCCCCCCATCACATGACTATGGGCGAGGGGGGCTGCGTGTATACCGACGATCCCCTGCTTTTCAAGATAATAAAGTCCATGCGCGACTGGGGGCGTGACTGTGTATGCCCCTCCGGGCGGGATAATCTGTGCGGTCACCGCTTTGACGGGGATTTCGGCACCCTCCCCCACGGATACGATCACAAGTATGTATACTCCCATTTCGGCTACAACCTGAAGGTGACGGATATGCAGGCGGCTGTGGGAGTGGAGCAGCTGAAGAAATTCCCCTCCTTCATCGAAAGGCGCAGATACAACCACAAGCGGCTCTATGATGCTCTTTGTGCATCCGGGGCGGACAAGAAGCTCATCCTCCCGGAGGCGGCGGAAAACAGCGTTCCCTCCTGGTTCGGCTTCATGCTCACCGTAAGGGATGATGCGGGAGTGTCACGGAATGATGTGACACGCTACATCGAGGATCACAACATACAGACAAGGCTGCTGTTCGGCGGCAATATCACCCGCCAGCCCCTGTTTTGCGACCTTGAGGACAGTGCATACCGCATTGCAGGAGAGCTTACACAGACCGACAGGATAATGAACAGCTCCTTCTGGGTGGGGGTATATCCCGGCATGACAGATGAAAAGATCGACTACATGGCGAAGATAATAACAGAGGCAGTATGGCAGATATAATAATTACCGGCGCATCGGGGATGATAGGCTCCTCCCTCTGCAGATATGCCCTTTCACAGGGGAAAAGTGCCATTGCGGTGGTGCGCAAAGGCTCCCAAAGGCTTTCCAATATCCCAGAGAATGTGCGCATCATAGAATGTGACATGGATAAATACGATACCCTTGACCCGGGAGAAAAGTGCGGCACCTTCTTCCACCTTGCATGGGGGAAGACTTCAGCAGGGGGCAGGGATGATGCCCCCACACAGGAAAGGAACATCGCATACACTCTTGATGCGGTGAGAGCCGCAAAGCGGATGGGCTGCACAGCCTTCGTCTCGGTGGGATCCCAGGCGGAATACGGGAACACGGATGTCCCCCTTGCCCCTGACACACCGTGCAGGCCCTCAAGCGGCTACGGCTACGCAAAGCTTGCGGCTGGAGGGCTTTCACGGCTTTTGTGCAGGGAGCTTGGCATCCGCCACTGCCACACAAGGATACTGAGCGTTTACGGCAGGCATGATGCCCCGGCAACATTTATCATGTACCTTATCAATACCCTGAAAAGGGGAGAGATACCCCAGCTCACCCCCTGCACCCAGATGTGGGACTATCTCCATGAGGATGATGCGGCAAGGGCTCTCTACCTTGTGGGGGAAAGGGGTCACGACGGAGCGGTATATACCATAGGGAGCGGAAAGACGCGTCCTCTTTCGGAATATGCCGCAATAATAAGGGACATGGTATCACCGGGCACACAGCTTGATTTCGGCGCAAAGGAATTCTACCCCCACCAGGCCATGTACCTCTGTGCGGATATATCCGCCCTTACCGCAGACACGGGCTTTGTTCCGGAGGTAGCATTTGAGGACGGGATAAGGAGCATCATTGGCAGTGAGCAGTGAGGCTGTTATCCCGTTAAGACACAGCATGAGAAAAACAAAAGGAGTGACATTGTGAAAACCATAAGTGTCCTCATACCAACATTCAATGAGGATCAGAACGTGATACCCCTGACTGCTGCCATCATAGAGCAGTTTGAGAAGTATCTGCCCCAATATGACTACACCATCACCTATATCGACAACGACTCCACGGACAACACCCGTGCCCAGCTGCGGCAGCTGTGTGCGGAGAACAAGCGGGTGAGAGCCATATTCAACGCAAAGAATTTCGGTCAGTTCAACTCTCCCTTCCACGGGCTGCGGCAGATGGACGGGGACTGCACTGTCACCATGTGTGCGGATTTCCAGGATCCGGTGGAGCTTATCCCCCGTCTTGTGGCTGAGTGGGAGAAGGGCTACAAGATAGTCTGCGCCATAAAGACCAAGAGCAAGGAAAATCCCATAATGCGTGCCATGCGCAATGTGTACTACCACCTTATCAAGAAGTTCTCCTCTGTGGATCAGATAGAGAACTTCACAGGCACGGGGCTGTATGACAAGTCCTTTATCGAGGTGCTGAGAAACCTGGACGACCCCACACCCTTTATGAGGGGGATAGTGGCAGAGCTGGGCTTCAAGCGCAAGGAGATAGAGTATACCCAGCAGAAGCGCCGGGCAGGGAAGACCTCCAACAACTTCTACACCCTGTATGATGCGGCAATGCTGTCCTTTACCTCCTACACCAAGATAGGGATGCGCCTTGCCACCTTTATAGGCTTTTTCACGGCGGCGGTGAGCCTTATAGTAGCCCTTGTGTATCTGATATTAAAGCTCACCCACTGGCAGTCCTTCTCCATGGGCAATGCCCCAATACTTATTGGTGTATTCGTTCTGGGGGGTATGCAGATGCTGTTTATGGGGATACTGGGTGAATACATCCTGAGCATAAATCAGCGCTCCATGCGCAGACCCCTTGTTATCGAGGAGGAGCGGATAAACTTCGATACTCCGGAGGACAAGACATAGCACAGGAAGTTGTTTACAAAGGATCCGCAGGCTTGCTTGCGGATCTCTTTGGCGCTGATACCTTTGACGGTTGCTATAAAACCAGGGATATGAAAAAGGGTTGCCGATGATTTAGTGATCAGTCTTCTTGGTATCTATAAAAGCCAATACTGAGATTGCCAATATGATAAACACAGATCCCGATAAGAGCGATCGGGATATAACAAACAACATTCTTTACGGCTGATATGCGGGCGGTTTTATCCGTCCGCTTTTTTTCTGCTGCATGAACATAGAAATCAAAGTAAAAAAGACATCAGGTTCAGCCCGGTGCCTTTTTGTCAGTATCTTGTTATAGTGTATGTGGTATACTCTGTTCAAAAGGAGTGGTGATCTATGAAAAAAACATATGCATTTACAATGAGGACTATTGCGGCGGCTCTTGCAGTTCTTGCGGCAGTATCGCCAATGTCCGTGGCAGTAAGCGCAGCCGTGGAAGATACAAGCATTTGTGCAGGGGAGACAGCCCCCTCAAAGGGTGCAGACGCTGATACTCCTGATGAAATGGCTGAGGAGGAAGCAGATGAAGCTGTTCCCACCGTCAATACCGTGACGGAGAACGCCGCATCAGGCAGCCTTCCTGCGGAAGAGATTCTGACAGATGAGGATGATACCGGCATATACACCATTACCTTCGACACCGACGGCGGCAATTTCATCGCTCCCATAACTGCACAGGCAGGCACAGCACTCACAGCCCCCGAAGAGCCTGTAAAGGACGGTTTCTATTTCCTTTCATGGAGCAGATCCATTCCGAAGACCATGCCAAGGGAAAATATGACCATAAGGGCATTGTGGGTGGATACTCCCATATATGAAAGCTGCAAGGCGGACGGGGTAAAGGATGAGCTGACCCTTAAAATGGTGCCTGTTTCCTATGCCTTTGCACAGGCAGCACCCGCAGACAGCGGCATCACCGAGGATGACCTGAAGGAATTTGGCAGGGATGCGGGCATTGCCACCGCAGACGGCGCCTTTGACTTCCTGGGCGATGTGATACCCGGGGGGAAGATAATCACCGCTCCCTTCAAGGTGCTCTTCCACAGGGGCGTGGATGCTCCCGACCCCATGGCAGCCATGAACGAAAAGCTTGACAACATTGACAACAAGCTGGACAATGTGATCGCAAGGCTGGATGACCTGTCGGACAATATGGACAGCAGCACCCAGTGGCTTGGCAGGGAGATAAAGAACATCACGGACATGAGCCGTGTGCAGGACGCATTCAGGAACCTTGCCCCCTATGCACGGGATCTTTCCAGAGATATACAGGCCATTGAGGAGAACCCGGAATATTTGAACAACTATGAAAAGACCTTTGAGATAGCAGCCCTTGGCACTCAGGAGGACTACAAGGCAGTCAGCCGCTGTGTATACACCCTCAGCAAGCATATGCACGGCGGGAACTACGCCTATTCCAACCTCTTCGTGGCGGCATACAACTGTGCGGCATCGAAGAGAATGGTGAGCCGTGAGGCGTACAATGATGCAAAGGAGATCTTAGGCGGCCTTATGACCGAGTATGTAAGTGCAGTGGCACTTATGGAGGAAGTGGAAGTGGCACAGAGAGCGGTGGAAAGGTTTTCCGAGACGGAGCTTTCACAGCTGAGCCCCGACGTAAGGGCTTCCTACGAGAGCTACAAGAAGCACAGCATGAACCGCATGACCAAGAACTACAACGACACCGTGAATGCCCTGCTTGCCTGCGGCAACGGTTACAAGGCCTTTGAGAAGACCTACGACAACCCGGACTTCATCAACAAGGGCGCCTGCCGCAAGGCTCTTGACGCAAAGGTCAGGACATACTGCTTCTGGATAGAGGATATCTCCGGCGATATGCACTATGTGCCGAAAACCTATGACGGCGATAAGGTCTCCCCGTCGGAGATAAACAACTCCGGATCCAGGCTTACCAAGGCAGAGATAAACGCCCTTGTGGAATACATCCGCACTGAATACCCCGGCATGAGCGTGATGGATTTCTTCCATAAGGTAGGGGCATGGATACAGGATGAGGCAGAGTTTGATTTTGACAATGCATATCTCATCACCGATGACACCCTTGCTCTGAACCGACAGGAGCAGAGGACGGAGTACGAGGGCATATTCGACTGCATAAAGCACGAATACAAAAATGACACCTTCACCCTGAAGGGTGCGGTGGATGTAATGGATACCGCTGCTTCCGAAAAGGACATGACCATAGCAGCCTGTGATGAGTACAGGCTGTATGAGATGGGCTTCTACACCGACGGCGAATACTACAACTTGCAGAACCCATATATCACTGTATTTGTAATAAGCTGAGGCAATACAAAGTCACGGCAAGAAACACCCCCGTCAGACAAAACTGACGGGGGTGTGCTGTGTCCGGAAAAAATCCTTGACATTCTTCATCCGCAGTGATATAATCATAACAGTACGGGCCTGTAGCTCAGCTGGGAGAGTGTCGCGTTCGCAATGCGAAGGTCGTGGGTTCGATCCCCATCAGGTCCACCAGCGGGGAACGCCCCGCAGCGAAACCGCCTGCTTCATCTGCGGGCGTTTTTTGTATATCACACAGGTATGACAGATAGAGCCTACGCTTTACAAAGCCCCCATATTGCAATGCAGAAGGTATGCACCAACAAGTTGGTGCCCGGGTTCGATCCCCATCAGGTCCACCAGCGGGGAACGCCCCGCAGCGAAACCGCCTGCTTTATCTGCGGGCGGTATTTTGTATCCTATTGTGCAAAGAAAAAACGTTCGGCATATACAGCACCCCTGTCAGTTATGCACTGATGGGGGTTTGATCTTTTTGGCGGATACGTCAAAGGTTTTGAAAGAGAAAAGAAAGGCAGGCACCGCTCACACAGCGGCACCTGCCTTATCGTGTCAAGCCGGCTTTAAAGCTGCATGACCGTTCTTGTCAAAGTCATAGGTCTTTCCCTTTATTCGGTAGCGGCCGACTAACATTTTCCCCTTATAGTAGTATCTGTACCCCTTTGATGACTTCGTCCAGCCTGTGTATCTGCCTTTGCACACGCCGTTCTCATCAAAGGTATACCGTATGCCCCCTATGGTGGCTCTGCCCGTTGCCGCATATCCGTCCTTTTTGAAATAGTATCTGTCAGTGCCTATTATCTTCCAGCCCCTTGCAAGGCTGCCGTCTGCATTCACAAACATAAGTCCGTCAGAGTCTGTCAGCAGTCCGCTCCCTGTGTCCCCGTCGTCCTGAGCGCTGTTTTGAAAATCATATGTGCCGTTCATTATCATTTCATAGATCTCGCTTGTATATTCCTCTCCCTCATCTCCGGTGCTCTTTCTGACAAGTATTATTTCACCCGTTGGAGTGACCCATGTGATCTTTCCCTTTACATCTGCCTTTAGTTCAGCAGGATCCATATTTTCATAGAATACTTTTGTCTGCTCACGTAGCAGTGTCCCGTCCTGTGTGATCAAGGGCCTTTCTTCCCCATATTTCCGTGTGTTGTAACGGGCGAAGGTATCCGTCAGTTCCACGATCATTATTCCGTCAACATATTCCACAGAATCAAACAGGTGCTTCTCTTTGAATACATTGATTGAGATACCATCACGGTAATCCTTTAGTATCCATTCGTTCTCAAGCTTATGGCCTTCTCCGATAGTTGTGATGTAAATAAAGTGTCCATCGCTGTCTATCCAGCCATCCAGGTTATTGGATATCATAAATTCGGTGTCCAGAAGATGATATTCCTTTGTACATATGTTATTTTCATCATACACCTGTATATCAGACCCGTGCTGATATACAGTTCCGTTCTTAACAGCAGTTGTCACGGCTTTCTTGGGGAATCTGCAGTAATTTACTGCAACATCATGGACATATTCCGTTGATACCGGTACAGGGCAGACAGCAAATCTCATTGTATACGATGTATTTAGTACCGTATCGTCCCATATCGGGTGATAGTCATCTTTTGAAACAATGATGGACGGTGCATCAAAATATGAGGCAGATACACAGTCAGGGCGCAGAAGAAGGATCATCACCGCTGACAGAATGCATTTAAACACTGGTTTCATGGCTTCGCTTCCTATCACAAATTAAACAAAGAAAATCAAGGATAGCTATCTAAGACACATAGGATGCACCAAGGTATCCCCTGCAGCGGTGACAGCGCACGGTAAAGCAGGCCTATACTCACGCCGTTGAGCTATCCCCTATCTGAGCAGCTTTGAAAATTCAAGTGCCTTGCCCACATCGCCCTCGACCTTCAGCTTGCCCATGGTGAATGCCATTATGGGATCAAGCTTTCCGTCTGCCAATTTGTTGAAGTCGGCGGTGTCCATAGTCACCTTGCAGCTGCGGTCGTTGTATTCATAGGGCTCTACGGCGATTTTTCCGTCCTTTATCTCCACGTAGAAAACCCCGGGGTCGCTGCCGGTCAGGTCTACCTCAACAGCAAGAAAGTCCTTCCCGGATATATCCGCCTTGGCGGCAATGGCTCTTACCTTTTCAAGTGTTTCGTTAAATGTCATGGTGAAACTCCTTTCGTTTTCAAAACGGCAGCAGGAGCGCTGCCTTTGTGTGCTGTGTTATGGTTTGTAAGCTGTCACTATTATACACCATATATTGAGCTTCTGTCAAAAGCTTTTTTGCAAAACACAGAGAATTTTATGTCTCTTTTTTGTGGGTTATTTACAATCATAAAAAAGGCGGCAGAAACGCTGCCGCCTTGCAGTTATTCGTCTTCGGTGGTGTCCTCGGTGGTGCTGTCGCTTTCCTCGGTCTCCTCTGCCGCTTCCTCGCCGGTCTCCTCGTCAATGTCCCCCGGCACGTATTCAACAGTGGTTATTTTCGGCTCCTGCACGTTGAATATGGTCCTTGCATACTCTATCTCACGGTAATGCACCGTGCGAACGGTCTGCTCAATGTCGGAGAAATCCACATAGTAGTTGTAGGCACGGTCAAAGCCCGCCTCGGTGTCGGTGTAGTAGTAGCGGTAGCAGTATATGGAATCGTTTGATACGCTGCGCTTGATGTAGTAGGGCTTGAGACCCAAGGTCTTGTTCACGTTCTTGATGCCCATGCCGTAGACAAGATTGTCCTCGGTGAGCTTTTCAGCCATTTTCCGCCCCTTCCAGTTGAGCTTTAGCTGTGTGAAGTCGTAGTACTCCACCTCGGTGATAAGTCCGTTCTCATCCACCTGCAGCATAATGACCCACTTGGGCTGGGGAGACCCGCTGACACGCACGGTATCCTCGGATATGCATATGTAGTCAAAGTCGCCCATGCTGTTGATAAAGCCGTTGGAGGACTGCTCCACAAAGTCAAGGTGCGTTTCCGACTCAGCAAAGTCCACACTGCGCCCTACGGGTATGGCTGCCGCTGCTGTGTAGCCCTTGTTGCTGTTCACAAAGCCGTATATGGCGGCTATGAGTACTATCACTATTATAACTGCAGCCACAGCGCATATGATCTTGACAAGTCTGCTCCTTGCGGCAAGCTGCTCCTCCGTGGGGGGCTTTTTGGCAGGCTTTTCCGCCTTGGCTTTCTTTTTGCTGTCCTTCTTATCCGTCACCCACTTGCCGTCCTTCATCTTCATGCGCCCCTTTGAATCCACGTTTTCGGGGAGAACCGGGGTCTCCAGCTCCGCACCGCACTTTTCGCAGAAAATGTTGCCGTCGGGGCACTCGCTCCCGCATTTTTTGCATATTATCATCTTATCATCTCCGGTCTGTATAGTCAGAGGATGTTTCTCTCTATCTGTCATCCTCCGGCACTTTTTTCCAAAACCCTTATTTATTGCATCGTGCTTCTATTTCCATGCACATCCTGCCGTTGTGGTAGGGGCATTTCCATTCGTTTACCATAGTAAAGCCGGGGATGGGCTTGCCCTCGTCGTCGGTCTCAGCCCACCATTCGCTGCCCTCACGCTTGTCGATCTGCACGTCACGGATGTATTCCCA
The DNA here is from genome assembly GCA_002395525.1 of Ruminococcus sp. UBA4240. Lineage (GTDB taxonomy): Bacteria > Bacillota > Clostridia > Oscillospirales > Ruminococcaceae > Huintestinicola. The sequence goes on along the minus strand of DGXE01000005.1, from coordinate 1,749 downwards.
TACACGCTGAGCATCCTTCAGGAACTCCTCGCCGCCCCCGTGCTCATAGGCATTGACAAAGCCCACAACAGTTTCCGCCTGCACCCACCAGATGCGCTTGCGGTTTATCTCCTCCCACTCACGCTCGTTGAGCAGGGAGCCTGTCTTTTCATCAAAGGCTATGCGGCGTATGTTCTTTGCGATGCGCAGGTCGTATGCCGCCCACTTTGCCCGCAGCTCCTCGTCGCCTATTACGTCGCAGGCACGGTCAATGAGCCAGGAAGCCTCTATGTCGTGGCCGTAGGAATGTATATCACCGATGACGTTCATCTCACGGTCAAAGAACACAAGGAGCCTGTCGTCCTCCGGGTGGAATATCTTCTTCTCTGTCAGGTCAAGGAGGAACAGGAGCCTGTCCTTCACCCTTTCGTCCCCGGATGCCTTGTACAGCACGGTGTAGCCCTCAATAAGGTGGAGCACCGTATTCATGGTCTTGTCCGCCATGAGACCGTTCTCGGAAAGGGCATCGTTTTCAATGAGGTTCCACTCACGGTCGAATGCCTCCATGTAGGCAACGTCGTCGGTGCACTTTTCCTCAACGGTGTCAAATAGTTGGAAGGCAAGCTTCAGCGCCGCCTCGTCCTTTACCGCCAGATAGTAGGTGGAAAGGGCATATATGGCAAATGCCTGGTTGTAGGTGTGCTTCATGGTGTCAGCAGGGGTGCCGTCGTAGTTTATCATCCAGTAAACGCCGCCATACTCACGGTCAAGGCACTTGTCCCGCAGGAATTCGTAGGCGTGCTGTGCGTTGCTCCTTATGTCATCCCCGCATTCGGGATAGGTAAGGAGCATATTGGAATAGAACCAGAGTATGCGGGAGTTGAGGATGACCCCCTTGCCCCCCTTTTTGTCCAGTACCAGATCATTGTCCATCTGGCCGTAAAAGCCGCCGAATTCATCATCACGGAGCTTTGACCAGAAGGGGAGTATATGACCGAACAGTTCCTTTTTGCATTCTTCTCTGAGCATACGATGTATCCTTTCGATTTGATCAGGCAGTGTAACGGACATAGATCTGCCGGTTCTTTTTGCCGAACAGACCGCCGTTGACTGCCTCGGCGATGTTTATCCCCGTGTCAAGTTCAAGGCTGATGTTCTGGATAGATTCAAAGTGAGCCGCACGATGTTCAACAGCGCTTTTTATGTCGGGAAACCTGTTTATCCACACATGTTCCTTCTTTTCCAAAGGCGGTGAGGAGTTTTCAAAATGGATATAAAGCCCTTTTGAAAACTCAACCTTGATACTTGCTCCAATGTCAACATTTTCCACGGGGATCCTGGCATTCCCGCCCATATCAGAGGAATATACTATGCCCACTGTCAGCGCTGCCACGGATATTATCCATTATGTAGTCTGAAATATCGGCTATGATATCCCTCTGTATGTAGCTGTTATATTCCTTGCGAAGCACCAGACCGTTTTCGATATAGGGATGTTCTGCATAAATACAGCCTGTCTCCCACTTTCTGCCGCTGAGATTTGTATAATCGGACAGCTTTTTAGATGTAAGCTGCTCCGTGTTCATATCTCTGTACAGATTTATTAGGTTAATGGTGGGAACAGGCGTACCACGTACAATGGCACGCTTTAAGATGAGATAAGGGTCATCCTTGTTATTGACCAGATAGTATCATATATCCTTTTTGTATCCCACTCTGCGCCCCGAGGTATTTACTTAGCATCCCTGCCGTGGCAGTTCTTGTACTTCT
>DGXE01000075.1 GCA_002395525.1 Ruminococcus sp. UBA4240 | reverse complement strand
GACCCACAACCACCCCACGGAGATAGAGCCCTTCGGCGGTGCGGCTACCTGTCTGGGCGGCGCTATAAGGGATCCCCTTTCAGGGCGTTCCTATGTATATCAGGCAATGCGTGTGACAGGTGCATCCAATCCTCTTGTCCCCTTTGAGGACACCGTTCACGGCAAGCTCCCCCAGAGAAAGATCACCACAGGCGCTGCCAACGGCTACAGCTCCTACGGCAACCAGATAGGTCTTGCAACAGGCCATGTGGCTGAGGTGTATCACCCCGGATATGTGGCAAAGCGCATGGAGATAGGTGCAGTCATTGCCGCTGCCCCCGAGGCGAATGTAATAAGAGAACGTCCGGAGCCGGGTGATGTGGTCATACTCCTTGGCGGCCGCACAGGCCGTGACGGCTGCGGCGGTGCAACAGGCTCCTCCAAGTCACATACAGAGGATTCCCTCTCCACCTGCGGTGCAGAGGTACAGAAGGGCAATCCCCCGGAGGAGAGAAAGCTGCAGAGGCTGTTCAGAGATCCCAAGGTGACAAGGATGATAAAGCGCTGCAACGACTTCGGCGCAGGGGGTGTATCCGTTGCCATAGGCGAGCTTACAGACGGCCTTATAATCGATCTCAACGCTGTTCCCAAAAAGTACGACGGTCTTGACGGCACAGAGCTTGCCATATCCGAGAGCCAGGAGAGAATGGCTGTCGTTGTCCGCAAGGCTGATGCCAAGAAGTTCATTGCGGCGGCTGAGAAGGAAAACCTTGAAGCCACCAAGGTAGCCGACGTTGTGGAAGAGCCCCGTCTGCAGATGAAGTGGAACGGGAAGACCATAGTAAACCTCACCAGGGAATTTCTCAATTCCAACGGTGCCCCCAAGCATACGGATGTTACCGTTAAGATACCCGTTACAACACAGCTTCGCTCCTATACTGACGGCTCGGATGCCTGGTTCTCCCTTATGTCGAACCTCAACGTATGCTCACAGAAGGGTCTTGTGGAGCGCTTTGACTCCACCATCGGCGCAGGCACTGTGCTCATGCCCTACGGCGGCAAGTATCAGATGACCCCCACACAGGCTATGGCTGCAAAGATACCCGTGCTGGAGGGAGAGACCACCACAGCATCCATCATGGGCTGGGGCTACAACCCCTATGTCAGCGAGAAGAGCCCCTATCACGGTGCAATGGATGCGGTGATAGAGTCTGTTGCAAAGGTCATAGCCGTCGGCGGCAGCTACAAGAACTGCCACCTTACCTTCCAGGAGTACTTCGAGCGCACACAGGACAATCCCACACGCTGGGGACGTCCCTTCGCAGCCCTTTTAGGCGCATACAAGGCACAGACAGAGCTGTCCATTGCCTCCATAGGCGGCAAGGACTCCATGTCCGGCACATTCGAGAATATAGATGTCCCCGCAACCCTTGTATCATTTGCAGTATCCACCGCAAAGGCAGGGAAGATAATATCACCCGAATTCAAGGCTGCGGGCAACAAGGTAATACACATCACCCCCGAATACGACGAAAACGCTCTCCCCAAGTGGGACAGCGTAAAGAGCGTATTTGACAGGGTGGAGGAGCTTATTGCATCCGGCAATGCCCTGTCGGTATGGACAGTAGGCTTCGGCGGCGTGGCAGAGGGCATTGCAAAGATGACCTTCGGCAACAGGATCGGGTTCAAGTTTGAGAAGAAGCTGCCCGATGATCTGATGTACTATTCACGCTACGGCTCCTTTATAATAGAGCTAAACGGTGATCCCTTCACCACGGAGAATGTCATAGGCACCACCACAGAGGAATATACCATAGACTGCAAGGATTACACCGTGGACTGCACAGAGCTGCAGGCGGCCTGGGAGGCAAAGCTGGAGCCTGTATTCCCTGTAAAGCCCAAGGAGGAGCAGCCCAAGGCTCCCCAGACTTACAGCTTCACTAAGGCAAACACCTCAGCCCATGCATCCAGCTTCACCTTTGCAAAGCCCAGAGTGCTTATCCCCGTATTCCCTGGCACAAACTGCGAATACGACACAGCAAGGGCATTTGAAAGGGCCGGCGGCACCCCTGAAGTGGTAGTCATCAAGAACCTTACCGAGGCAGCCCTTGAAGACAGTATAAAGTATTTTGAAAAGGCTGTGGCAAAGTCACAGATAATCATGATCCCCGGCGGCTTTTCCGGGGGCGATGAGCCTGACGGCTCCGGCAAGTTCATTACCGCATTCTTCCGCAACCCTGCAATAAAGGATGCAGTGACGGATCTGCTTGACAACCGTGACGGTCTGATGCTGGGCATATGCAACGGCTTCCAGGCACTTATTAAGCTGGGACTTGTTCCCTACGGCAAGATAGTAGATATGGCTGATGATGCACCCACCCTTACCTTCAACACCATAGCACGCCACCAGTCAATGATGGTATCTACCCGCATAGCATCCGCCTCCTCGCCCTGGCTTGCAGGCTGCAGTGTCGGAGACATCCACAAGGTAGCCATTTCCCACGGCGAGGGCAGATTTGTGGCATCCCGCGAGATGATAGACTCCCTTGCGGCAAACGGTCAGATCGCCACACAGTACGTTGACCTTGAGGGCAACGCAACAATGGATATCCGCTTCAACCCCAACGGCTCCTATGATGCCATTGAGGGCATAACCTCCCCGGACGGCAGGGTACTGGGCAAGATGGGGCACTCCGAGCGTATCGGCAGCGATGTATGCAAGAACGTTCCCGGTGAAAAGGATCAGAAGATATTTGAAAGCGGTATAGCCTACTTCAAGTAAACACGTACAGCAGCTCCCGTCAGAGAACGTAAAAGTACTCATACATAGAATAAAGCCACAGTACCTGATGCAAAGTCCGATACTGTGGCTCTGCTGTTGACTGACGAAAAGCCGTGGCAAAAAGCGGGCACAAAGGAGGTCACACATCATGGAGATCAGAAGATTCAGACCGGAGGACGCTCAGGAAACCGCTCTGGTAATTGCAAAAACTCTGCGGGTAAGCAACAGCAGAGACTATCCCGAAGAGTTCATAGAACAAAATATAGCCTCTCATTCGGCAGATGAGCTGATAAAGGCTTCAAACGAGCGGCATATGTATGTGATCTGTGACGGTGACAGGATCATCGGGACCGGCGGTATCGCCGGATACTGGGGCAGCGTTACCGAGAGCATCCTGCTCACTGTGTTTATTCTGCCGGAATACCAGGGTAAAGGACTGGGCAGAAAACTGATAGAGACCCTGGAACAGGATGAATACTTTCTGCGGGCACAGCGCATAGAAATACCGGCTTCACTTACGGCTGTTCAGTTCTACCGGAAAATGGGATACGATTATAAAAACGGGATCACCGAGCCCGATGACGGAATGTATCGTCTGGAAAAATACCGATAACTCCCCTTATGTATGCATATCACAAAAAGCCTCTGAGCATTTTCCTGAGCTCAGAGGCTTTTTGCACCATATCCTGTTCTGCGTAACATTAATGAAAGTGACACTTTCTGTTTATCTATTTCTTGAACAGAGTCTCAAACAGACCTCTGCCAAGGGTGGCACCGATGTTGCCCCCCAGCTTCTTGCCGAAGGAGCCGCCAACGGTCTTGCCAAGGGTGTTGCCAAGCTCCCGTCCGGCTGTGCCTGCCGCACTCTTGCCGGTGTTGGTAACGAGCTTCCCCCACTTCTTGCTGTTCTGCTCCCGTTCCTTTTCTGCCTTTGCCGCCTGAACAGCCGCCTGTGCCTGCTCCTCCTGATTTATCCTCATTCTCTCCATGAATTCATAGGCGGAGTCACTGTCCACATAGTCCTTGTACTTGATGTACAGGTTATCGGAGTTTATGGCACCTGCTCTCTCGCCGTCGGTAATGGCACCCATACGGCTCTGAGGGGGAAGTATATTACATTTCTTTACAACAGTGGGGATGCCTGTTTCATCAAGGACGGAGACCAGCGCCTCCCCTACCCCTAAGTTCTGGAGTGCCTCCAAAGTGTCGAAATCAGGATTTGCACGGTATGACATGGCAGCTGCCTTCAGCTTTTTCTGTTCTGCGGGAGTGTAGGCACGAAGTGCGTGCTGCACCTTGTTGCCAAGCTGAGCTAAGACCTCATCGGGCACATCCTGGGGAGACTGGGTGATAAAGTATATCCCCACGCCCTTTGAACGGATGAGCTTTACCATCTGACCTATCCTGTCAAGGAGCACCTTGGGAGCGCCGTCAAAGAGCATATGAGCCTCATCGAAGAAGAAGACTATCCTGGGCTTATCCATATCCCCAGCCTCGGGAAGAGCCTCAAACAGCTCGGATATGAGCCACATCATAAAGGTGGCATACATTACGGGGCTGTTCATCAGCTCACGGCAGTCAAGTATCTCTATCTTGCCCTTGCCTGTGAGGGATGTGCCGAAAAAGTCGTGGATGTCCACAGCAGGCTCTGCAAAGAAGGTCTCCCCGCCGATGGCCTCCAGTGATACCACTGCACGGAGTATGGCGGAAAGTGACTGCTTTGACATATTGCCGTATTTAAGGGAGTATTCCTTTGAGTTCTCTCCAACGTACTGGATCATGGCCTTGAGATCCTTTGTATCTATAAGCAGCAAACCGTCATCATCGGCAATCTTGAAAAGTATGGTCATGATGGCAGACTGTGTTTCATTAAGCCCTAAGATACGTGACAGCAGCATGGGACCCATTTCGGAGACCGTTGTGCGGAGGGGTATGCCCCCCTTCTGGTACACGTCCCAGAAGGTAGCGGGATAATAGTCAAGGCGGAAGCCCAGATCAGAAAGCCCCATCTTTTCCACACGGGAGGAGATATTGTCGTTCATTTCCCCCTGAAAGCCCATTCCCGCAAGATCGCCCTTGGCATCCGCAAGAAACACGGGCACGCCCAGATCCGAGAAGGATTCTGCCATAACCTTCAGGGTCACGGTCTTGCCGGTACCGGTAGCACCTGCGATGAGCCCGTGGCGGTTTGCCATGGAGGGGTAGATGTAGACGTTTTCACTGCCGCTTTTGCCGATGAGTATTTTGTTGTCGTATACCATAGTGAACTCCTCCGTCATGTTCTATTCAACTTGACTTTTTTGAAGATTTGTGGTTTAATAGATGCAGATACGTGACATCAATAGTACTCCCTTACGGTGATGACCTTGTCGCCCTCCATAATAACTCTGGGCACTCGCTTGGAAATGCCGCACACTATTTCGTAGCCGATGGTATCGGCGATCTTTGCCAGGTCATCCGCTGTGATGCATTCATCTCCGTCACGGCCTATAAGAGTAACTGTACTGCCCTCCTTCACATCGTGGATATGTGTTACATCCACCATGAGCTGATCCATGCACACACGCCCCACGATAGGCGCCTTCATGCCGTTTATCAGCACATGAGCCTTGTTGGAAAGGCTTCTTGGGTAGCCGTCGGCATACCCTATAGGGACAGTAGCCACCACCATATCATGGTCTGCTGTGAATGTGCGCCCGTAGCTAATGGACGTGCCCTTGCGGACAGGCTTTACATAGCTTACGGCAGCCTTCAGATCCATGACCGGAGACAGGGCACAGGGCAGTGTCAGCCCTCTGTCGGGAGTAAGGCCGTAGAGCATGATGCCGAAGCGCACAAGGGTACTGCGCTTATCATAGGCAAACGTCCCTCCCGCACTGTTAAGGCAGTGGCAGTGCCGCAGGGAGACTCCCCTGCTCCGCACCTTCTGTGCCACGTCAAAGAACAGCTCCTTCTGATGCTCCGTATAGGCGATATCATCGAGAGCGGTGCTGTCAGCCACCGCAAAGTGGGTGAATATACCGTCAAGCTCTATCCCCTCAAGGGATGCACATCTGCACACACTGCAAACAGCGGCATCAACATCGGCGGCATTTACGCCTATTCTGCCCATGCCTGTATCCACAGCCATATGCACCTTGACCTTCACACCCTCCTTAACGGCTCTCTGTGAAAGCTTTTCTGCATATTCCTCCGATACAGCGGTCTGTATTATGTCCAGCTTTGCAAGGTCGGCTGCGTATTCATAGGGGGTATGCCCCAGTATGAGTATCTCTCCCAGAACATTGGACATACGCAGGGTTATAGCCTCCTCCACGTTGGACACAGCAAAGAAGGATATGCCCCTCTGTGAGAGGAAATATGCAATGCTGCCGTCATCGTGGCCGTAGGCATTTGCCTTGACAACACAGCATATCTGTGTGTCACCTGCAAGGCGCTTTAACTGTGTTAAGTTCTCCTCCAGCCGTTCAAGACGTATCTCAGCCCATGTCCTTCTGAGCCAGGGATGGCTTTCACGGGCGTTAAGGGCATTGTATACGATTGCATGGCTCAGCTGGGCAAAGCTGAAGGTTTCATTATCCATCATTATGAAGATTCCTTTTGTAAAAGTGAGGTTATTATGATAATAGACAGAAGCAAAACTGTTTGCTTTACGGGACACCGCCCCGACAAGCTCCCCGACGGCGGCGATGACCGCTCCCCGGTTACAAAGGTACTCAAAAGCCTTATCTACTCCGAGATACAAAGCGCAGTAAACGACGGCTTTGACACCTTCATCACCGGTATGCAGAGAGGTGTGGATCTCTGGGCGGGGGAGGCTGTACTTGAAATGATGGCTGAAAAGGATCTGCACATCGTGGCAGCCCTTCCCTACCGTGATTTCGGCAAATACTACAAGGGCAAGGACAAATGGGTGGCAGGGCGCATACTCGCCTTTGCGGAGCAGACTGTCATAATGAGCGAGACCTACACCCCATCCTGCATGAAGCTGCGCAACCAGTTCATGATCGAGAATTCCTCCCGCCTTATCGCCGTTCTCGGGGAGGAGCACAGCGGCAGCGGACAGACTGTCCGCCTGGCGGAAAAGGCAGGTCTTGACATCCACTGCATCGATCTGCCGGAAACAGGCAGCGGCTTCTGACAGTTACCCAATACTTGAAAGATATCGGCACATGGCTCCATGTGCCGATTTGTTTTTACTTCTTCTTTACGGTATTATACCCGCAGGACAGGCATATGGTGCGAACAGCCCTGTTGCGGTAGGAGCAGTGAGGGCAGTTCCAGCCGTAGGGATCCTTCTCGGCACGCTCCATCTCTGCCAGATCCTCCTCGTCGGCAAATGCGGTCTCACGGGAGGGCTCATGCATTGCATCACGGAGCCAGCGCTTTACGATGTTGCTGTCGTTGACTGCACGTCTGCCAAGGACGGAATCCTTGAGTGTGCGCTGGAATATGAAGGGTATGCGCATTGCCTCCCTGTCAGGGAGATTCAGCATAACATAGAGGTAGAACTCCACCATGTAGATGTCCTCGGTCTTTTCATCCTCGGGAACATCATCATCACGTGTGACAGTGGTGTTCTTCTGAACCACTTCCACATCCAGTATGTCACGGTAATGGGCATATACGGGATAGCCGCCGTTGTTGGGAGTATACCGCACCAGCTGATGAACAGTATCCACCTCGAAAATGCCTGTGAGCATCTCGCAGGACTTGGAGGTCTCGAATACGGAGAAACGCACCAGAGGACGCCCTGCATTCACATCTGCTACGCCGCCCTCTTCCCTGATGGCTTCCGCACGGGAAATACCGCAGCTCATGCAGATGCTGCGTATGCCGAGATTGATGTAGGAACAGCGGGGGCAGGTCCAGGACACCACAGAGCTGTGATCCTCCTGCTTGCGCTGCAGTTCCTCCTGACGGCGGATCTCTTCCTCAGTGGCATATGCCGTATCCAGCACAGGCTCCTTCATGGAGCCCCTTACCCAGCGTCTGACGGAATAGCTGTCCTCCACTGCCCTTTTGCCCAGAGCAGAGGTCTTCAGGGTCTTCTGGAATATAAAGGGTATACGGACATTTGTCCTCTCAGGATCCTTGAGGGTGACATAGAGATAGAATTCGGAGAAGTAGGGGTGCTCGTCCTTTTCGTCCTTGTTCTCCTCCAGCTCGGTCTCGGAAAGGTATGCATTGGTAGGCGCCTCACAGTCGGTCATGATGACATCCGCATCAAGCACATCCTGAAAATGCATATATGTAGGCTCCATCCCGTTTGAGGGGACAAAGCGCATGAGCTGATGCACTGAGTCTATCTCAAAGAGCCCTGTCAGGGTCTCGTATGAGCGTGTCTTCTTGAAAACGGAAAAATCGACAAGTCTTTTCTCTTCAGCCATTGTCCGCACCTCGCCTTACTTTACCACAGGCTCGTATTCCAGCCTTATCTGAGGCATCTTTTCCATGGTGTAATAGTAGTTTTCTGCCCAGTCATCGCCCTGTGAGGGGTCATTCTCTCCTGTGGCGGGAGGGGCAAATATCTTCAGTGTCATGTCGCAGGGCTCATTGATATGCCCGTCGTAGAAGGCACTCATCAGGTCGATGGTGTGTGCCTTGGGGCTTCTGTAGAACCACTTCCCGTTTATCTCCATCACATAGTTTCCCTCGTCCTCAAAGGTTATCTCGAAGAAATGGGGGTCACGCTCGATGTGAACGGGTATCTCCACGCCGTCCGAGTCCTCGCTGCCGCCCCAGCGCATAACAGCCGGGAGCTGTACGCTCTCGCCGCCTTCGGTGGCAGGGGCAAAGTCCTCGGAGTTGATTATCTCCTTATAGGTGTCAAGTATGGGCTGACGGATGCCCACGTTCTGATTGTTGGGATCCTCGATCTCAAGGCCAAGACGCCCTCTGTCACGGAACTGGTAAAGGGTAAAGCCTGTGAACCACTCCTCGGCATGATCTGCCTTCATGATGTCCACCAGCTCCTGCAGCATAGCCGCCTGATCGTAGGCACCGGTCACATCGCCGTCGGCATTGAGCTCTGCCATTGTCATGGGACGGCTGTCCCCTGTAATAGCCTTGTAGCGTGCAAAGGTGGCCTTTGCCTTTTCGTATACCTCTTTTACATTGTAGCGGGCAAAGGTGTTGCCCCCCTTGAGTGCCACATCAAAGGGCCAGCCCCAGTGGAGCGCCATATACTGATCTATCGACCAGATATCGGCAGCCTTGATGGCGTTCAGGAACTCATCCTCCATCTCCGCCTTCTCCTCGCCGGGTTTTACAAGGCCTGCACACAGAACTGTCTTGACGTTGGGGGCATATTCGTGGATTATCTCGGTAAAATGTGCAAAGAAGTCACCTATCTCCTTGTAGGTCGCCCTCTTTGTAAAGGAGAACCAGTTGCCTGTTGCCTCGTGGTTTATGCGTATCATCATCCTGCCGAAGGGACGCAGATCCTTTGCTATGGCAATAAGCTGCTCATCCGTGCAGTTGGGATCCACTGTAAGGGTAAGATTCACATCCTGACCGTGGCGCCTGATGTCACGCATGAAGGTGAAGGGCTCATCATCGGTGGTGCCGCCTATGCCCCCCTTGTAGGTGAAATAGTCGTCATAGGGATAGTCCCAGGCAAAGGACACATCCGCATCCTTCATCACCTCGGATATCCTTGCGGGGAACTGCTCATCGAAGGGATAGTAGCAATACATCAGGCTTATTGCTCTGTGAGGTCTGCCCAGAGTGTGCAGGATATAGTCCTGATCTACATATTCTCCTCTTTCGGAGCCGTCGCCCAAGTCAACGGAAAATCGGGGCTTCCCCAGATGTACCTTTTTAAGTTCCATATTATCCTCCCGATATTTATTTTGCAGGGTTCTTCAATGCGTTTTTCATGGTGGCAAGCTGTGAAAGATACTCCTTCATCTGATTGTCAGTGCTCTGCCTTGCACGTCTCAGCTGTGCCTCATTATCGGAAAGCACCTGATCCGTGCCGGCAGCTATGCCGTTTATCTGCTGCTCCGCCTTTGCCAGCAGCTTTATGATGTAGTCATCGACCGCCGCCTTTATCTGTGCTGCCTGATTGTTTGCCTGCTTTTCGATCTCAGCAGCCTTCTTCCTGGCGTTTTCGGTGATGGTGTGCTCATCTGTGAGGGCGGCTGCCTTCTTCTCCGCCTCGGTTATGATCTGCTCCGCCTTTTCATTGGTGGTGTCCATGATGTACTTTCTCTCCTGGACTATCTTCTTTGCCTGGCGCAGATCATCGGGCATATTTGCCCTTATGTTGTCCACTGCATCCTGTATCGCATCCACATCAACGGCCTTGTTACCGTTGAAGGACAGGGGCACAGGCTTTGCAGCCGCAAGGATGTCAACTATCCTGTCAAGATAGTCCTCGATCATTATTTCAGCCATAATTCCTCCCGTAAGGCATAAAGCCTTTGCTATACTTTATTCACAAGGCGCCCGTGCGCCCTACTGTTCTGTTGAATTGGCATGAAGCCTTTTCTGTATATCCCCGCATATGCACTCAGGGATAAAATGGGAAATGTCTCCCCCGTAATATGCCACCTGCTTTACCGCACTTGAAGACAGGAACATATATTCCGCACTGGTGGTGAGGAAAAGAGTCTCTATCTCCTGGGAAATATTGCGGTTGACAAGAGCCATCTGGAACTCATAGTCAAAATCAGTAAGCGCCCGCAGGCCCTTTACTATGGCAACAGCCCCTATGCTTCTGGCAAAGTCCACTATAAGGGTGCTGCATATCTGCACTTCCACATTATCCATGCCCTGTGTCGCCCTCCTGATAAGGTCAACACGCTCCTCCGGAGAGAAGGAGGGCTTTTTCTGCGGGTTCACCGCTACTGTCACTACCACTTTGTCAAACAGCTTTGCCGCCCTGTGGATAATGTCAAGATGACCCAGAGTGATGGGATCGAAAGAGCCGGGATAAACTGCTGTCCTTATCATTCCTCCGCCTCCTCATCCACAACGGGTATGCGGTAATAGGTTACCTCTATCTTGCCGTATCTGCGGGTCTTGTCCTTTCTGAACGCACCCGCCTCATCGGGGAGCACAAGCCCCTTTTCATGCTCACATACTATGATGCCTCTCTCCGACATCTTCGGCGCCAGAAGAGGGAGTGCCTTTTCTATGAGCCCGTTGCGGTATGGGGGATCCAGAAAGGCTATGTCAAAGGTAAGGCGGGCATTCCGCAGAAAATCAAGGCTGTCGGCCTTTGTCACGGCTGAATCCTTTGTAAAGCCGCAGGCTGCCACGTTCTCCCTTGTACACTGTGCGGAATCCTCGGATATATCCACAAATCGACAGTACTTCGCCCCCCTTGAAAGAGCCTCTATGCCAAGCTGGCCGCTCCCTGCAAAGAGATCGAGCACCACTGCCCCCTCTATCTCAAACTGTATGGATGAGAATATGGCTTCCTTCACCATATCCGTGGTGGGGCGCACCTCGTCCCCTTCAAGGGCGTGGAGCTTCCTCCCCCTTGCTGTTCCTGTTATGACACGCATATATACTCCTGTTATGTACCGATACACAAGGATTCCATGTGTATCATGCTATGCCGCCTGCAAAAGGCCGCTATCAGATCTATACCTATTCCTGTCAATTATACAATACATTGCATGATTTGTCAAGCCCGCAGCGGTGATGCAATTAGTATTAAAACGGCGGTGTTTCCTGTATTTACAGGTATTTTCCCGGACAATTCTCAGCAAAAATGTATTTCATACGCCTAATGCGAATTAACATTTTTTTTACAATTAGGAGAGACACGCTTTTCAGGCAGTCATGCCAACGTACTCCGGAGCCTGCACCGCAAATTCCTTTTTGTACATAATACCAATTGACATACTCAATTTAATTGTATACAATATGATTTGGCATAACAAAGGGGTGAAGAAATGGAAGAACACAAATATGACAGCCTGATGCTGAAAAACCAACTGTGCTTCCCTCTCTATGCGGCGGCAAGGGAGATCGTGAAGCTGTACAAGCCTTTTCTTGACAGGATAGGCCTTACCTACACCCAGTACATAACCATGATGGTGCTGTGGGAACATGAGAGCCTTTGTGTAAAGGATATGGGGAAATATCTGCACCTTGATTCCGGTACCCTCACTCCCCTGCTTAAAAAGCTGGAGGAAAAGGGGCTGGTCACCAGGAACCGCTCCAGGCAGGACGAGCGTGATCTTATAGTCACCGTCACGTCAAAGGGCATGGCACTGCGTGATGAGGCAGTGGATGTTCCCGTACAGATGGGGAAATGCATCCATCTTTCCCCGGAGGAGGCGGCGGTGCTGTACAGCCTGCTCTACAAGATACTTGCAGACACTTAAAGACACAGGTACGGCACATGAGAGACAGCAAGACACAAAGCTGTCAGTACTCACAAAAGGAGAACAATATGCTTGAATTAAAAGATATCGTCAAGACCTACGGCGAGGGCGAAAACATGGTGACAGCCCTGCAGGGCGTGAGTATGTCCTTCAGGGAGAGCGAATTTGCCGCCATACTGGGTCATTCCGGCTGCGGCAAGACCACACTGCTCAACATCATAGGCGGCCTTGACCACTACACCTCCGGGGATCTTGTGATAAACGGCGTATCCACCAAAAAGTACAAGGACAAGGACTGGGACAGCTACCGCAACCACTCCATAGGCTTCATCTTCCAGTCCTACAACCTTATCCCACATCAGAACGTACTCTCCAATGTGGAGCTTGCCCTTACGGTGTCAGGTGTCAGCAAGGCGGAGCGCAGGCGCAGGGCTGTGGAAGCGCTTGAAAAGGTGGGGCTTGAGGATCAGCTCTACAAGCGCCCCAATCAGATGTCCGGCGGCCAGATGCAGAGAGTTGCCATTGCAAGGGCACTGGTAAACGACCCGGATATACTCCTTGCAGATGAACCCACAGGTGCCCTTGACACGGAAAACAGCATACAGATAATGGAGATCCTCAAGGAGATAGCACGCACAAAGCTGGTTATCATGGTGACCCACAATCCGGAGCTTGCAAAGGACTATGCCACCCGCATAATACGCATAAGCGACGGAAAACTCACCTCCGACAGCGACCCCTACACCCCGGAGAAGGAGCAGGCAGCAGAAAAGCCCAAGAAGAACGTATCCATGTCGTTTTTCACCGCCATTGCCCTGTCCCTCAACAACCTTATGACAAAGAAGGGGCGCACATTCCTCACAGCCTTTGCGGGCTCCATAGGAATCATAGGCATAGCCCTCATACTTTCCCTTTCCACAGGCATCAACGACTATATAAACCAGATACAGCAGGAGACCCTGTCCTCCTACCCTATCACCATAAACAGCGAGACCACGGACACATCCGAGCTTATGGCGGCTTTTCTCACGGAGGAGGAGAAAAACGAACAGTCCACTCAGCAGAAGATGTTCTCCAACACCTCGTCCATGGATATGTTCAACTCCTACAACTCCTCTGCCACCCGCAAAAACAACCTGAAGGACTTCAAGACATTTCTTGACACGGACAAGGGGGTGCAGGACAACGTCACCGCCATAAAATACTACTACGACACGGGAATGAACCTCTACACCGAGGATACCCAGGGGCGTGTCATAAAGTGCGACATCACCGATATATACGCAAAGGCGTGGGGGGTGAATATGTCCTCCTCCATGAGCATGATGACAGGCTCCATTTCCTCCTTCGGAGATTTCCAGCTTTTCACACAGCTTATCTCAAATGCGGACGGCACACTCAGCGACATTGAGAAGAACCGCTATGAACTGGTATACGGCTCATGGCCCGAAAAGGCGGATGAAGTGGTCCTCATCCTCTCACAGAACAACGAGATACCCGACCTGGTACTGTATTCCCTGGGCTACAAGGACTCAACCAAGGCAGCAGAAGTGCTCAGCGATATAGTCAAGGGCAATATCGTGGAAGATTACGGCCGCACAGAATGGACATACGAAGAAGCAGTAGGCAAGACATTCAAGGCTGTGCTCCCCTTTGAAAAGTACTCCAAGGGGACAAACAGCAATTATGTGGATCTTACAGCCACTGATGAAGGACTTGACTTCCTCTACAACTCCGATGATGTGGGCACAACTCTCCATATAAGCGGCATAATACGCCCCCTTGACGGTCAGAGCGGTATGTCCTCTGCATATCTTGCCTATTCCTATGCACTGACTGAGGAGATGATGAACAAGCTCAGTGACAGCGAACTGGTCAAGGCGGCTGAAGAGAGCAAAGAAACGAATATCATAAGCGGGCTCCCCTTCTACACCGATGATTACACAGAGCCTGACAATGCGGAAAAGGCAAAGCGCCTGAAAGAATACCTTGACACTGCCGATGAGGAGCACAGGGCGGAGATATTCAGATTCCTTGTTACAGAGGCGGAGGCCGCAGAGGAAACGGACATTGAGGAAGAGCCTGTGGTGTTCACCCGTGAGGAGATGGAGGCAGCCATGATAGCCGCCTACTCCGAGCAGTCCGGGATGGATGCCGATACAGTCGCAGGCTACATCAAGGCAATGGATGACGAGACACTCATGCAGTACTTTGACGAAATGGCTGTGCAGGCAGATGTACCAGTGGCTGATGAGGACGTGGACGAGATACCCGATGATGTTATGGCTGCCTATGATGCAGATGACTTTACGGATGACGAGCTGGCAGCCGCATTTGATCTGTTCACACCGGTGGAATTCTCTGACGAAAGCTATGAGGATGTGCTGAAAACTCTGGGTGATATAGACCCGGAGGAGCCTACCACCATCATGATATACTCCATGACCTTCGAGAAGAAGGACAAAATAGCCGACCAGATACAGCAATACAACGACAGCGCAGAGGAAGACGACCAGATAAGATACACCGACTATGTGGCTCTGCTCATGTCATCCATCACGGATATTATCAGCGGCATATCCTATCTGCTCATTGCCTTCGTAGGAATATCCCTTGTGGTATCCTCCATTATGATAGGCATAATCACCTACATTTCCGTGCTTGAACGCACAAGGGAGATAGGCATACTCCGTGCCATAGGCGCATCAAAGCGGGATATATCCAATGTGTTCAATGCTGAAACCCTTATCGTGGGCTTTATATCGGGACTTATCGGCATATTCGTATCCTTTGTGGCAATATTCCCCATAAATGCACTGCTCCTCAAATACACCCACATCGAGGATCTGAAGGCTGTTCTGCCCTGGGGCGCTGCACTCATACTGGTGCTTATCAGCATGGGGCTTACCCTTATCGCAGGGCTTATCCCGTCGGGGGTGGCTGCGAAGAAAGATCCTGTGGAGGCTCTGCGTACAGAATAATTTCCCAAAAATATTGACAACTTTCCAATTTTGTTGTAGAATAGATATATACGTTTGTATCCAACCGAAAGGATTGATATTATGCCCGATAACAAGCCGGGAAGCATAGGGGATTTTGAACTTCCCCCACTGCCTCCCCTGCCAACAATAAAAAAGCTTGATCCCATCGTCTCCGCTCCTCCACAGGAGGAGGAAAAACCAAAGGAAAAGCCCCGTCCCTCCAACCCCTTCCTTGATGCACCTGCTGAGGATGAGGAAGCCGCCTATGAGCATGAGGAACACCCTGCTGATAAGGCTGAAAGCACCTCGGAGCCAGAGGAGGAAGTATCCGATACTCCGTCTGAGGACACCACTGAAAGTGACATCCGTGCCGTATCCGATGAGCAGATAGAGAATGCTCAGTTCTACGCTGACAGCGACGGCACACTTATAAGCAATGCCGACACATCCCCCGTACCGCCTTCCGAGCCTGCGGAGACCGCTCAGGAAACGAAGGAAGAGTACGAGGATCCTTCCCTTGATTTTGAGGGGCATTACGAGGAGATAGACCTTGACAACCCCGGTGAGGATTACAGTGAAAAGATAGCCCTTGCCCCCATGACCACCAACAAGGCACAGGCTGCAAAGAACCTGAGAGAGAAGATCAAGATGGACGATCTTGCCAACGACATCGGTGCAAAGCCCATACTTGACGATCTCAGCGACGAATACCTCCCCCCCGAAAAGAAGGTAAAGAACCTTGCGGATCAGGACTATCTGGATAAGGATGAAAAGCTGGCTCTCAAGCGCAAGACACAGGAAGATCTTGCCCGCCGTCCCGAGAACTTCAACGCCCGCCAGAGCAAGAAAATGTACAACAAGCTCATGGAGGAGAAGCGGCTGAAAATAGCCAAAAAGGGTCTTGCCCTCTCCTTTATCCCTATAATATTAGGGCTGATATCTGCCGCAGCTACATGGTTATTCAAGGATATGCTGAACTTCAAGACCATACAGCTTTTCCAGTATATCGCCCTGTTTGTGGCGGCAGGCGCTCTCCTGCTGCTCATCAAGTCAAAGCAGGTGAAGACCTTTGCCACGGTGGTATACGGTGTATCACTGGTATTCTACATAGGGCTGGGAGTAGTCATTTACTTCATGAATCTGGGTGATGACCCGGTAGACCCGAAGCACCTGCTGATGACAGGCGCCTGCATGGCTCCCATAATAGCCGCCATGATAATGCTTGTCAAGAGTGAGTCTATCAACATCTACTACTCCACAAAGCTCAGCAAAAGATAGCTTATGCAAAAAAACACAGGCTGTGCAGTCTATGGCTGCACAGCCTTTTTGCGTATCACATCTGTTTTTACCACCCTAAAAGGTAATACATCAGCAGGGCATCTATGTCCTGCTTGTCGATAAAAGCCGTTCCCGTCGAAATCAGCTAAAAAACGGACAGTGCTTCTGTTATGAAACACCGTCCGCTTGTCCATTTCAGTTTGCTTTTTCAACAGGCTTTCTGCCATCAAAAACGCCGTTTGCGGTGATCGGGCAACACTTCTGTACATAGATCACCCTGACAGCTTTGCTCAAAGCACTTCGTCAACTCTTGTGCCGCCCACAGGTCTGATGTACAGCTTGTAGCAGGAGCCTTTGCCGAATACAGCTTCAAGCTTCTGTACAAACTCCTCCGAGAGATCCTTTGGAACAAATGCCTGGATAGTGCCTGCAAAGCCGCCTCCGTGGACTCTCGATGCACCGGTGCCCTTGAGAACGCTCTGAGCGAAGTAAAGCCCCATCACAAGCCCCTGATTGCGGCTGTCATGGCCTGTGAACACATTTTGCAGGAAGCAGAAGGAGCTGTTGCCGCTGCCGTTTACAAGGGACAGGAACATATCCACATCCCCGGAGCGCAGAGCTGCCGCCTCGGATGCCACCCTGCTGTTCTCATCAAAGAAATGGAGCGCCCTTGATACTGCCCTGTCGCCGCACTTTTTGCGTATCTCATCTATGTTGGCAACTACATCGGCACGGGTTATCTCACGCAGCACCTCTTTGTCGAAGTACTGTGCAACAGAGCGCATTTCAGCGGGTATTGCCGCATAATCCGGGGTAAGATCAGCATGATCTCCCTTTGTATCCACTATGAACACATCATAGCCGGAGGATGCAAAGTCAAAGGGTATGGAGCTTATGACAGGCTCAGCAGTATCCTTGAAATCTATGGTTATAAATCCGCCCACAGATGAAGCCATCTGATCCATAAGCCCGGAGGGCTTGCCAAAATACTGATTCTCTGCGAACTGAGCTATCTGTGCTATCTCCACTGCCGTAACACAGCCCTCATTGGCTATGTGGGAGAATATGGTGCCTATAAGCACCTCAAATGCCGCCGAGGATGAAAGGCCGCTGCCCTTGAGCACATTGGAGGTGGTATATGCCGTAAAGCCGCTGACACTGTGATGTGTCCTTGCAAAGCCTGCGGCAACGCCCCTGATGAGCGCCGCAGAGGTGTTTCTCTCCGACTCCTTTATCGAAAGGTCAGATATGTCCACCACATCCTCCGGGAAGCCCTCGGACTTTACACGGACAACGGAGCCTATCTCAGGCCTTACTATGGCTATAACATCAAGATCCACAGCCGCCGCAAGAACACAGCCCCTGTTGTGGTCGGTGTGGTTGCCGCCTACCTCTGTCCTTCCCGGTGCGGAGAATATCATCAGATTCTCCGACGGACCGTACAGATCCTCAAAATGCTTTACTGCCCTGTCGTACCTTTTCCTCTGGACAGAGATGCTGTTCTCTCCGTACAGAAGCTGCAGTTTTTCGTCAGTTATCAAAACAGTGTCCTCCTTTAAAGATACTTGTCGATATTTGCTTCATTCCTGACATCGGTATGTGTACACAGCACATCCGTAATTCTCTTGTACATACCCACAGGATCGCTGTTGATATTGTCTGTTATGGCCTTTGCCTGCTCCTCGTCCGAGACATGGAGGGAGAGCATAAGCACAGTAAGCTCCCTGTCCCTTATGCCGAATATTACCTCATATCCGCTGTCCCTTTTCTCATAGCGGCATTCACAGCCCCCTACGGAGACAGCTGTGGGCAGATACTCAATGGCGGCTGCAAGGAGCGCCTTTTTGAATGTGAGTGGGATATCATTCCCGAAGGTCTCGCAGACCTGCCTGCCCTTGTCCGTTATTGATACCCTGTTACCGCTCATCAGCACCGACTTTGCCTCAGCAAGGTCGGAAAGGGCATCGCTCAGCAGGAAATAATCCACTTCCACGCTCTGGAATATGACATTCAGATCCCCGGTGGTCATGGGGGTGTCTATCTTATGGAGCAGAAAGCAGATAGATTTCTTCACATCGTCCCTGTCGGACATTTTTGGTACAAATCCGGGCATAATAACACCTATCCTGCATAAAAGGCAGCCGACCCTTAAAAATCCGGATAATCCAGCATCTGGGACAGCACTGCAATGGCGGCAGCCGCCTCCACCACAGGCACGCAGGAGGGCACAAGGCACGCTGATTCAGCGCTGTTTTCCCCTGTTACGGTCTCCTCAAGGGTGGTAAGATCCATGCCCTTTCTGTTCATGCCCAGTGTGGGATTGGGTCTGAATGCCACACGGAACACAAGGGGCATACCGCTTGAAATGCCGCCTAATACGCCGCCGTGGTTGTTGGTCTTTGTCTTTACATAGCCGTGATCGTCGGCATAGAATTCATCATTGTACTGGGAGCCCAGCATCCCGGCAGAGCCAAACCCTGCCCCGAACTCTATCCCCGATACCAGCGGAATGCCGAACACCAGCTGTGAAACGGAATTCTCCAGCCCGTCGAACATAGGGGAGCCAATGCCAGCAGGCAGATTGGTCACAGCGCATTCCACAACGCCCCCAAGACTGTCACCGCAGGCTGCGGCCTTGGCTATGTCGCCCCTCATCAGAGCGCCCTTGCGGTCGTTCATCACCGGGAACCGCTTTTTCCTCACCTGTACTATGGTGTCACGGTCAATGTTCACAGGGTCGAACGCCTTATCCCTTATGTTGTGGATACTCAGGATATGGGCGCCTGTGTATATGCTGCGCCTTTCCAGAATCTGGCGGCAGACTGCTCCCGCAAAGATAAGGGGAGCCATCAGCTTCTTTGACAGATGTCCCTCATCCCTTATGTCATTGAAGCCCTTGTACCTTACAGTGCCTGTGTAGTCGGAATTGCCCGGCCGTGCTATGCGGGGTATGTCCTCATCATCGTGGGGCATCTCGTTGTTGGTTATAAGCGCCATAAGGGGCGCACCTGTGGTGCGGCAGCCGTTTATCCCCGAAAGAATAGAGGGTATGGCTGCATCCCTGTCTATGGTCATATCCGCCTTGAACAGGCGCCTGCTTAGGGTATCCCTCAGATCCTCCGTATCTATATACTCACCGGGAGGAAGATTGTCGATGGTAACTCCGATGGCAGGTCCCTTGGACTCGCCGAATACAGATACGTTCAATCGTCCGTTCCAGAATGATGACATAGGATTCCCCCCTTTGTGCGGATCAGAGTGTATTTTCGTAAATTCATTGCTTTTCGGTTGCAGCGGGTCATTGGCTTTTGCATTTTGCACCCAGAGAGCGAAGATCGTAAAAGAATCCGGGGTAGCTCTTGTTTACAGCCTGTGCACCCTTTATGGTGACAGCCCCCTCTGCGGACAATGCCGCAACGGCAGCCGCCATGACTATCCTGTGATCGTTGGCGCCGTCCACTGTGCCCCCTGTGAATCTGTCAACATGGCGGATGACAAGCTCATCATCGCCTATCCGTACATCGGCGCCTATGCTGTTCAGCGCTGCGGCAGTGGTCACCAGCCTGTCGCTTTCCTTTATCCTGAGGCGGGCTGCATTGTACAGTCTTGACGTGCCCTGACACATGGATGCAAGCACCGCAAGGATAGGTACAAGGTCGGGTATCTGGGACACATCAGCTTCAAAGGGCTTGGTGCAGCCCTCGGTGCTCCTTATGATGTCAATGATCGCCCTGTCGCCCTGTACAGATGCCATATCAAGGTTTGATACCTTGATGTCACTGCCAAGGGCATTTGCCACAAAGAAGAATGCCGCCTGGGAGAAATCCCCCTCGACCGTCCTGTCACAGCCTGTATATTTCTGCCCCCCCGGTATGGTGAACACCTCAAGACCGTTTTCAATACCCTTTTCCACCCTTATGCCGTGGGCTTCAAGGGTCTTCACGGTCATGTCCGCATAGGGAGCGGACTGGAGAGGGGATGTTATAAGTATCCGTGAAGTGCCCTCACACAGCGGCAGGGCAAACATCAGCCCTGTTACAAACTGGGAGGATATATCCCCCTCTATATAGTAGTCTCCGCTTTCAAGAGTGCCACTCAGAGCCACGGGCAGACCCTGCTCACAGGAAAATGTGATGCCGTGTGCGCCCATCTCACGCACATAGGTGGTATAGGGGCGCTCAGGGAGCCTTCCGCTCCCGGTAAACTCACATACTGCCCCCAGCGCCGATGCAACAGGCATCATAAACCGAAGGGTAGAGCCGCTTTCACCGCAGTCAAGGAGTGCCCTGCTGCCCCTTTGCGATATGCCGCTTACGGTAAATTCTGTGCCGCTTTGCTGTATCTTCGCACCAAGTGCTTCAAGACAGCCGCAGGTCACTTCGATATCACGGGAAAAGCTTACCCCTGATATCCGTGAGGTGCCCTGTGACAGAGCCGCAGCTATAAGCTCCCTGTGGGAAAAACTCTTGGATGAGGGAGCACTGACCGTACCGGAAAGGGCTCCGGGGAAAACCGTAACATCCATAGTGCTCATCCCTTCAGCAGTGCAATAAAGTCATCCATAGGCATCTTCACCGTGGATGAATCCCCCACGTCATGGACAACAACTATGCCGATAGTGTTCCCTGTGCGCTTCTTGTCGTTGAGGGTGGCATCTGCAAGCTCCGCTACGGAGGGCTCTATATCTATGATAAGATCGTACCTTGCAAGGCACGCCGCCAGCTTGTCGGAAAGCCCCTCATCACACAGTCCCTGCCTTGTGGCAATGTCGGTGATGAGCTGCATCCCCTTTGCGACTGCCCTGCCGTGGGAAATGCCGGAGTAGTTGTAGTACTTTTCTATGGAATGGCCAAGGGTATGGCCGAAATTGAGAAGTGCCCTCTCACCGTGGTCAAACTCATCGTTTTCCACTACGTCACGCTTAATGGAAACACATTCGCATATCACATCCGTGATGATGTCCTTTATGCTGTCCTTATCATGGGAGAGCAGTGTCTCAAACAGGGAGCGTGATCTTATCATGCCGTACTTTACTATCTCCCCCATGCCGTCGATGAAATAATACTCAGGCAGAGTCTCCAGAACGTCTGTATCTATAAGCACCATTTTAGGCTGCTTGAAGGCGCCTACAAGGTTCTTCCCCTGGGGTATGTCTATGGCAGTCTTCCCCCCAACGGAGGAATCCACCATTGCAAGCAGGGATGTGGGTATCTGTATCATATCCATGCCCCGCAGATAGGAGGCAGCCGCAAATCCCGCCATATCCCCAGTTACACCGCCCCCCAGGGCAATGACCGCATCAGAGCGGGTAAAGTGGTTTTCAGCCAGGAATGCATATATCCTTGCAAGGGTGTCTATGTTCTTCGAGCTCTCCCCCGCATCAAAGGTGAATACATCGCAGTCCGCCCCTGCCCTGTGCAGTGAGCGCACCACTGTATCCGCATACAGGGGCGCTGTATTGGAGTCGGCTATGACTGCAAAGTGCCTTGCCTGGGTCACACGGCTTACAAGCTCGCCGCAGTTTTCAAGAAGGTGGCTGTCTATGAGAATGTCGTAATTCTCCGATGCTTTTACTGATATGGTCTTCATTGTGTTCTCCGCTGTTTATGCTTTTAGAATTGATTATCTGTTTAATTATACCCGATTTCGGACAAAATGTCAACAAAAATCCTGCGGATTATTGTTTATTCACATATCATACATTTCACGGCAATATTATCCTGTCCTCGCAGCATATGGCTCTGCGGCCTATGGGCAGGACTGTAACGGGTCTTGCGTGACCGATGTTCACATTGTAGAGTATGGGTACATTCCGGGGAACAATGCGCCGCAGTATCTCCCTGTACTCTCCGTAGTATGCCTCATCCTGGGGCTTGCCCACGATCATTCCGTTTATCACGTCAAATATTCCCAGCTCCCGTAGCAACAGCAGATCCCTTTCGTATTCCGAAGGAGTTGGCTTTTCCTCGCAGGTCTCGATGAATAGTATCTTCCCTGCCCATTCGTCCCTGTCGGGGAATAGATGGTATTTCTCGCACACCTGTTTCTCATCAGGGTAGCGGGCGCCGGTCAGCAGGTCGTAAATGCTTTCAAGGCAGCCCCCCAGAAGCTCTCCCGAAAAGGGCGTATTCCCCTGCAGAAGCTCATAGGGATGATTTTTGTGCCCTGTTGGCAATTCCTCAAAGTCGAAGAAGTCCTTCTTTGACTCATACCACATCTCACTTGGCAGCACCTCAAGGGGGGCAGTCCCCTCAAACAGGGACTTAACAGCATTTTTGGTATAGGAGAGCATATCCTCACCCTGTTCGGTGTAGTGCCCCAGAAAGCAGGGCGCATAATAGGTGGCAAGTCCCAGACCGTACAGCATGAAATGGTTCACGGTCGTGTCGGAGTAGCCCATAAACACCTTGGGGTGCTCCCTGACGTTTCTGATAAACTCCTCATCCTCAAGGAGAAATGGCACCGTGCGGTAGGTGTCATCCCCGCCGATAGCCGTGAGTATACCGTCAACGGAAGGGTCAGCAAAGGCATCCTTCAGATCCTGTGCCCGGGCCTCCGGGTGATCCAGTATATAGCTTTCGCCCTTCAGGGCATTTGGCATGAACACAGGCTCCATGCCCAGCGCCTTCATGCGGCTGATACCAAGCTGCAAAAAGGGCTCCATCGTCTTTTCCCCCAGTATCCCCCATGAAAGGGAAACTACAGCTATCCGGCTCCCCTTTTTCAGCTTCGGAGGAATGATAAGCTCCTTCATTCTACCATCCTTTCTTTAACAGGCACCAGCCGGGCTAAATCGTATCCATGAAATCCTTTTCGGTCATGTTGAACACCACTATGCCGAGGAGCAGCACCAGAGCCGTAAACACCGCCGACCACACACACCCGGCGGGGATCATCTCCCCGGTGCCGAGGATACAGTAGCGGAACGCCTCCATAAGCTGGGTCACGGGATTGATAAGGAGAAGGGTGCGCATTATCCCTTCTGTGGCAGTGGAAAGAGGGTACACAACGGGAGTGGCATACATCCAAAGCCTCACTCCGAAGCCCACTGCCACTGCAAGATCACGGTATTTGGCAGTAAGGGAGCTGACTATGATGCCGCATCCTAACGCCATGCCCCCCATGAGGATCAGTATGACGGGCAGCAGCAGAAGCCGCCAGGGCTCGGTGCTCACCATGCCCTTTGCGGCATAGTAGATGTAGAAGAAAGAAAACAGCACCATCTGTATGAGAAAGCTGATAGCCGATGTTATCACCGTTGCCACAGGCTTTGTGAGCCGTGGGAAGTATACCTTCCCGAAGAGATGGGCATTGGTGCGGAATGTGCCCGCAGTGCCTATAAGGGATTCGGAGAAGAAGCTCCACATGGCATTCCCCGCCATATAGAACAGTATCTGTGGTATGCCGTCCGTTGACAGCTTTGCGATCCTCCCAAATACCACTGTATAGACAAGTGTAGTCATCAGGGGATTGAGCACCAGCCACAGGGGACCCAGTATAGTCTGCTTGTACACTATGGAAAGATCCTTTTTTACAAACAGGAAAATCAGATCCCTGTATTCCCAGAATTCCCCGGGATGCAGATCAAAAAGCCCTCTCTTTGCTGTTATATGGGTGTGGGGCATAGTTTTCTGGTTCATATCGTTCCTTTCACGAGGTGTTGTACTGCCTTTACGGACAGCTTGTGAAGGCGCAGCCTGCCGTCCCAGTTCTTGTACCAGCGTTCAGGGAAGCCCCCGGATATTATCTCAATGACAAAGGCATTGTCTATCATATCCAGCATAGTCATATCCCCTGTATCGGAAAGGGTATAGGCATAAAGGCTCACCTGATAGACACCGGGGGTCAGATGCTCACAGTCCATGCCCACATCAAGGGTCACTGTTTCCCCGGGGCGCAGAGTGTACACCACATCGGAAAACATCATCCCCGATATATTGCCGAAGGAATTTACCATATCCGCTCTCAGGCGAACATCATAGTCCCCGGGATTGTGTTCGTAGCCACGCATGGTCACAGAGAAGTCTATTGTGCCGCCCTCCTCGCACTGTCCTGCAAAGCTCTCTCCGAAATCAGCCCTTTCGATAACAAGCCGCCTGTTGGGCTGGGGGCGGTGCATCTCCTCCGGATATTCGCAGTGCCGTGAGAATACTCCGCTTATCCCCATATATTCGGCAATGGCATCAGATGTATCCCCGTCAAAGACCAGCCTGCCGTGGCTTAATACCACACAGCGGTCACAAAGCCTGCGTATGGTCTCCATATTGTGGGACACGCAGAGTATCGTGCGCCCCTCCTGCTGTTCAAGGGCACGCATCTTGTCTATGCACTTGCGCCTGAAAGCCGCATCTCCTACCGCAAGCACCTCATCCATTATCATGATCTGGGCATCAAGGTGGGCCGCCACAGAAAAGGCAAGCTTTACATACATCCCCGATGAATAGCGCTTTACCGGGGTATCAATGTACTCACCTATCTCGGAAAAGTCTATTATGTCATTCATCTTTGATGTGACCTCCGCCCTGTCCATGCCCAGTATGGCACCGTTGAGATACACATTCTCCCTGCCTGTCAGCTCTCCGTGAAAGCCCGTGCCAACCTCCAGCATGGAGGCCACCTTACCGTATATGTCCACCTCCCCCTCTGTGGGAGAGGTTACACGGGATATTATTTTGAGCAGCGTGGATTTCCCAGCACCGTTTGCGCCTATGATGCCGATAGTCTCCCCCTGGCCTATCTCCAGGTCTATGCCGTCAAGAGCCATCACATCCCCGCGGGTCAGGTTCTTTGCCCCCACCCGCTGATTGGGATCCTCCCTCCCCCGCAGACGAGCCCACCTGCTCTGCACCTCAGCCACCAGAGAGCCGCCGCCTATCTGTCCCAGGCGGTATTTTTTCTTCACACCGCTTATTTTTATCGCATATGGTACGTCCATCTCCATCGCCTTTCCGGTAAGGTATACTTTCACACTATGATCTCAGCCCTGCTGCCGCCTGTGCTTTGCTTTTTCACGCAAATCTGGCTGTCTATCTCATTTCTGAACTGCTCCACATGGGATATTATCCCTATGAGCCTGTCACTGCCCGCAAGCCCCTGCAGCGCTTTCATGGCTTTGTCAAGGGTGTCGCTGTCAAGGGAGCCGAAGCCCTCATCCACAAACATGGTATCAAGCTGTATGCCGCCCGCATCTGCCTGTACCTCCTCTGAAAGACCCAGTGCAAGGGACAGTGCCGCAAGGAACGACTCTCCCCCGGAAAGGGATCGTATATCACGGCGTGTTCCGTTGTAGTGATCCACGGCGTTTATCTCAAGGCCGTATCTGCTGGCCTTGCTGTCCGCTTCCTCACGGCGCTCCATCTCGTATTTGCCGTTGCTCATTTCCAGAAGATGGAGATTTGCACGCCCTAAGATGCTGTCAAAGTATGCAGTCTGGACATAGGTCTCAAGATCCTGCTTCTTCCCGGAGATCTGACCGTTGGCAGTCTCTGACAGCTCATTTATCACCCTGTATCTCTCCTCAAGGGACGCTATCTCATCACAGCACACAGCAGCCTTTTTGCGCACATCCTCGTTTGTTTTGCGGCGGTGTCCCACATCCTCCAGCAGCTTCCTGCACTGCTCCCTCTGCTGAGAATATGTATGATGCTCCTTCAAAAGCTCATTCATATCCTCATCTGTGCCCTGTGAGAGCTGCTTTTCAAGGGCCTCTGCCTCGCCCTTTTTTGCTGCTATGCGGTTGGTGAATTCGTTCACATCAGCCAGAGCCTGCCTGTGAGCCTCCTCTATGGTGTATGCCCTGCTTTTGAGCAGCGCCATCTCCTCCTCCGCCTTTTTCCTGCTGTCAAAGGTGAGCTTGGCGGAAAGGGTTGTTATTTTCGCTTTCAGACCCTGTGACCTTGCTTCGAGCTCATTCTTATCCTTTTCGGCGGAAGAAATGTCACCCTCTGTTTTTTGCAGCTGTTCCTCCATTTCGGGTATCTCCTTGTCAAGGGCATTCCGTCGTTCATTCTTTTTGCCGAACTTATTGACGGCGTTTTTCATATCAGAAAGACTGCCCTGTACCTCAACGATACGAGTGTCAAGCTGTCCTTCACCTATACCCCTTTCTGTCAGGGCAGATGTAAACGCCTGAGAGTCCCTGTCAAGCTCCGCCCTGCATTTTGTATAGCGGTTCTGCGCCTGCGCCTCCCGCTCCCTCTGCTCGGAAAGGGCTTTCTCCATGGCACGGAGCTCCTTTTCCAGCTTTTTCAGCTCCTCCTCGGAGGGGGCATCCTCTCTTAGTGCCGCTATAACAGGGTGGTGAACAGAGCCGCACACAGGGCAGGGCTCCCCTTCTTTCAGCCTGTCTCTGGCAAGGATACCCGCCTGTTCAAGGTAGAATATGCCCCTCTTCTCGTTAAGCACCGCTTCCTTTTCCTGCTTTTCCTGCTCCTTCTCCCGTACTGCCCCTGCCTCCTCCTCTGCGGCGGTTTTCAGCGTATCGCATTCTTCACCCTGCTTTTCTATTGCCTCAGCCTTCTGTTTTAAGCTGCAAAGGTCATTGTACTCCCTTTCAAGGCTTACACAGTCATTTCTCAGCTTTTCAAGCTCCACCGGGATATTCTCCAGTTCCTTCCTCTCAGCCTTGAGAGCCTGCACCTTGCTTTCAAGCTCACCCCTCGTGTCCCCGAGCCTGCCCATCTTTTGGGAAAGGGCTTGTATCTGCCTGTCAGCCTCCGTCTTCTCCCCTGTCAGCTTGTCAAGCTCATCGTAATCAGCAAGACTGTTCTCGATCATAAGTGCCTTGCCGCTTAGCTCCTTCGCCTGGTCAAGAAGGCTCTCCTTTTCTGCAAGCTTTGCCCCCAGAAGATCAAGCCTTTCCTTTAATTCCGACAGCTCCTTCTGTACAGCCCCAAGAGCCGCCTTGCTGTCCTTTCTTTCCTTTCCCCTGTTTATTCGGTCATTGAGGGACAGGATGACACTCTCCAGCTCCTCCGCCTGTACACGGTATCTGTCCGTGCCTTCCCTGTCTGCGGCTATGAGCTCATCAAGCAGGGCAATAAGCTCCTCACCTGTTATGCCCTGCTCCCTTGCTGAGAGTGTGCGTTCATACAAAGGGCTGTCCTCGGGACACATTATCTGCCTGATGAGAATGGTCTTCTCCTTCTCCATGTCCCCCATGCTTTCGGACACGCCCCTGACCATATCCTTTATCTTTTTCTCAAACTCGGAGTAGATCCCTGTGCCGAACACGCTCCTGAATATCTGTGTCCTTTCCTCCGACCTTGCATAGATTATATCCTGGAATCTGCCCTGGGCTATCATGGTTATCTGGGAGAACTGATCGCCGTTTATGCCCAGTATATCCTCTATCTTCTCCGTGACGGCCTTGACCCCCGATACTGACCCCTCATCATCGGGAAGGATAAGCTCGGCAAAAGCCTTTTCCGTGGTGGTTCCCTCACCCCGCTGCTTTTTCCGCTCGTATTCGGGTCCCCGCCTTACTGTGTAGCACCTCCCCTTGTATTCAAATACGAGCTTTACCTCTGTGACTGCGTGATCATCGGCATACTTCGAGCGTATCATGGAGGTGCCTCTGAATTCGCCGTTGAGGGCACCATAAAGGGCATATTTTATGGCATCGAAAATGGTGGTTTTCCCGGAGCCTGTTTCGCCCGTAATAAGATAGAGACCTGTTTTTCCCAGCTTTTCAAAGTCTATCTCTTCGGCAACATAGGGTCCAAAGGCATTCATACTAAGCTGTAACGGTCTCATATGTCTCCCCCTATCTCTTCAAAGATGTCTTGGGCGATCTTTTCCTGCTCTGGGGTCATTTTCTTCCCGTTCATCTTCTCAAACAGCTCCCCGAAGATCTCCACAGGTGTCCTGTGTTCCCTGCTCCTTGCAGGGATACTGCCTTGGCCTGCCCTTGTGCGTGAGTTGTCATATCTCACATCCATGACATTCCTGTAGACTGACCTCAGCTTGTTTATGACATTGGGCACATCAGTATCATCCGTAAGGGTGACATAGATGTAATCGTCAACGGCTGTGCCTGCATAGTTGTCCCGTGTCATAAGCTCCTCATAGGTGCCCTTCAGCTCTCTCAAGTCATGCAGGGGCACAAGGGGCACAGTCTTCACATCCACACTGCCCTTTTCATGCAGCTCCACCACAGTGACGGATTTTTCCTGCCCCGCCTCGGACAGGGAATACTTAAGGGGGGTGCCGCAGTACCTTACATATGTGCCCACATCCTGGGGCTTGTGTATGTGGCCAAGGGCGGTGTAGTCAAAGGCTTTGAAGACATCCGCACCCACATTATCAAGCCCCCCTACATTGAAGCTCTCGGAATCCGAGCGCTGGGCTCCTGTGACAAACTGATGGGCTACCAGTACATTCCTTTCGGCAGTGTCTATACCCATATGGGAGATGACGGCTTTTACCGCATCCTCATAGGACTGTATCTGTTCATCCTTGTATTCCGGGCATATCTTCACATTGACAGGCCTTATAAAGGGCAAAAGCCAGAAGCACACGTCACCGTACTCGTCGGAAAGCCTTACGGGGCTTATGTCCCCGTCAAACACACGGGAAACATACACTCCCGCCCTGTCCATCAGCCTGCCGCCGAATGCTATCCTCTCTGCACTGTCGTGATTGCCGCTTATTATGAACACACACTTCTCCCTGCGGGTAAGCTCCACAAGAAAATTGTCAAAAAGGGTGACTGCCTCTGCGGGAGGGACAGCCTTGTCATATACATCCCCTGCGATAATTACGGCATAGGGGTCTTCCTCATCCGCAATGTCAAGGATACGGTCAAGAATATACCTCTGGTCTTCAATAAGGGAGAATTCATTCAGCTTCTTCCCCAGATGCAGATCTGAAATATGCATTATCTTCATGTTTATGTCTCCTGTCTGTCGCAGCAGCGAAACAAGCTGCATCCTCTTAATTATACTCCAATATGCCCCTGCCGTCAAGTACAAAAACACTCCGGGGGACATAGATACAGGGATGTGAAAAACAAAAAAACCGCAGAGGTCTGCGGTTTTTTTGCTCCTATTAAAGGCGCAGTGAATACTCATGTGAGCCGTCACTGCTGCTTTCTCCTTCTGTCATGGGCACGGTAGTATGCTGCCTTGTCCTGATACATCAGCTTGTCAGCTGTGCGGTACAGCTCCTCCGGGTGAGCACCCCCGTTGTCTGCGGCGTATGCGGTGCCTACTGAAAGGGACACGCTGTTTATCATCTCGCCCTTATGTCCGTCAGCATATTCCTTCATCCTTGCAAGGCGGTCTTCTGTATCTTCACGGGTGGAATGGGTAAGCAGAGCGAATTCATCTCCGCCCATCCTTGCTATTACCACATCCTCACCGAATGCCTTTTTCACCAGCATCGGCACGGTGCAGATAAGCTCATCCCCCGCTGCATGGCCCTGGTCATCGTTGGTCTCCTTCAGACCGTTCACATCTATGACGGATATGCACAGATCCTCACCGGGAGTATCCTTGTCATTCAGCAGCTCCATGAAGTATTTTCTGTTGTATGCCCCTGTCATGTCATCGGTGTACGCCTGCATACGTGTTGTCTTGTAATAGTATTCGGAAGTCAGGGACACAAACTGGGCAAGGACTGAATCCACAATGAACAGCACCGGGAAGCGGTGGAGGAAATTGTCAGTATACAGCCCTTGTATGTAGCGGTTGAGGGGAGTACAGAACAGGGCGAGTATCAGCACGGTAAAATATATGTTCATGCCTATGCCTATCTCTATCCCGAAAAAGCTTATGCTGAACAGCGGCACCAGCAGCAGCCACAGCACCGCAAAGCCCTCATTGCCACCTGATATGGGGAACACGGTGAATACCCCGGTGAGTATCACCGCCATCAGCATCGAGGATACCCTGGCATTGCGGAACACCCCTGCTATTATCCCTGTTGCGGTAAAGCCGCCCATAAGAATAACGGAGGTCACGGCCATCATATCCGAATGTCTGATGATATTCATGATGAGCATAATGCCCGCCGCAACACACACAACGACAGACATGGCAACGATTTTGCCGCACTGTATCCTCGTGTCCTCCCTTATCTTCACGCTAAGGACACGGAGAATGTTATTTATCATTTCCATAGCCTTCATCCACGATCCTATCTGTGCCGACAGCTCACAGCCTTACAGCGACTCAATGAATCTGTCAAAAGCGGCATATCCCTCTTCGTTTCTCTTGTATACCCCTGCGTGCTCAAGGACTTTGGCAAAGACCTTTCCTGTCTCCTCCTTTATCCTTTCAAGCACCTCATCAAAAGAAGCCCCGGAAAGGTCGGGTGCAAAGGTATCTGCCCATGCTGCGTGCTTTGCAAGCACCTCATCGGAGCGGTAGTCACGTCCTTCACAGATAAATTCAGCAAGCTGCTCCAGCTCCCCCTTCAGGCGGGAGGGCAGCACTGCAAGCCCCATTACCTCGATAAGACCTATGTTCTCCTTCTTTATGTGGTGAAGCTCTGCATGGGGATGATATACACCCAGAGGATGCTCCTCAGTTGTGATATTGTTCCTCAGCACCAGATCCAGCTCATACATTTCCCCTCTCTTGCGGGCAATGGGGGTGATGGTGTTGTGGGGGGTATCGTCTGTGAATGCGTATATAAAGGCACTTTCGTCGGTGTAGCCCCGCCATTTTCTCAGGATGATGTCCCCTAACTCGCAAAGGCGGGCAGGATCTGCGCATGATATGCGGATAACGGACATGGGCCACTTGACACGGCCGACCTTTACATCTTCAAAGCCCTTGATGACATACTCCTTTTCCACAGGAGCCTTTGCCATGGCAAACTCGTAATTGCCGCCCTGAAAATGCTCATGGGCAAGGATGGAGCCCCCAACTATGGGGAGATCCGCATTGGAACCCACAAAATAATGGGGCAGTATGCCAATAAAGGAAAAGAGCTTTTCAAAGGCGGACTTGTCTATGACCATGGGGGTGTGCTGCTGATTGAAAACTATGCAGTGTTCATTGTAGTACACATAGGGTGAATACTGGAACGCCCATTCCCCGCCGCATATCTCCATGGGGATGACCCTGTGAGTGGCTCTGGCAGGATGATTTACACGCCCTGCGTAGCCTACGTTCTCAATGCAGAGCTGGCACTTGGGGTACCCGGATGAGGCGTTCCTTGCGGCGGCAATGGCCTTGGGATCCTTTTCGGGCTTGGAAAGGTTGATGGTTATATCCATGTCCCCGTATTCCGTGTGAGTTTTCCAGCGCATATCCTTTGCTATGCGGTAGCGCCTGATATAGTCCGTATCGCAGGAGAAGGCGTAGAAGTTGTCGGAGGCTGCCCTGGGTCCGTACATGGCATAGTCCTCACGGAATTTTCTTATGACCTCTGAGGGTCTGGGAACGATACAGTTCATGATCTCAGTGTCAAGAAGATCCCTGTATACCACGCTGTCCTCGCAGACCCCTCTGCTGACAGCATCATCCAGAAGTGCCTTCAGTATCTCTTCGAGAGACACATCAGAGATGGCTTCGCAGTCCTCGAAGCTGTCAAGCTTTAATACGTTCAGTATCCTGTTTGTGGCATATATCCTGTCATCTGCGCCTATGAGCTGCTTTTCACAGCCGTAGTTCACAAGCGCCTTTATATATGCATTTATGTTCATGTGAATGCCCCTTTCTGTGGGTTTTCTCTCTCTATCCATTTTAACAAATATCTCCCCTGATGTCAAGGAAAAGTATAGAATTATCAGCATTGTACATTCTGCATTGTATATCAGGGATTTTCAAAGTGTGGTTTTGCTATTTTACCTATATTTTTCTTAATTTCTTGATTTTTCAGCCGTGCTGTGGTATAATTGACTTTGATTTTGATTTCGGGCTTTTGCATCATCGCCGCCCGGAAAGGATTTGTGTATGAAAAACTTCAGACCCGCTATAATAATGGGCATAGTTGCAGTTGTTGTTGTCATAGTCACAGTGCTCGTGGTAACAAGGGGCAACGCCTCCCATGGTATGTATATCACCGCCGCCTCGGGCAAGGTCACCATATCATCCCAGGACGGCGCTACGGCTGATGCCGTCCCTGAAACAAAGCTTGTCAAGGGGGATGTGATAACCGTACCGGAGGACAGCTCCTGCACTCTTATCTACCGCACCGCAGACAACACTGACGAGAACTATGTGCTTTTGTATCCGGGCTCTCAGGTGTTCCTGTCCGATGATTTCAAGGGCAAGGCTGACGGTGAGTTATACCTCAACAGGGGCACAGTCCTTGTGAATATGTCAAATACCGCCAAATACAACGTGAATATGAGGACAGTCTCCTCCTCCTACACCACAAAGGGCGCAGTGCTGAAAATAAGCTGCACAGGCTCCGAGGGAGAGGAGCCTGACAGGATAGATACCGCATCCTTCCTGGGCTCCTCACAGATACAGCTCTACAACAGCCTTGGGGCGAAGGTCGATCTTGACGGCAATGTAGGAGATTCCCCGGAGGTCCTTGGGGACGGGCTGTGTGCCTGCATCGTGAACAGCGATCCCCCGAAGTTTGACTATCTCAACATTCCCGTGGATGCCAAGGCACAGGATGCACGCACTCTGAAGGAGCTTATCACCATATCCGCCTTCCATGAGCTGAACCTCCCCGCAGCGGATCTCAAAGCCGCCTATGACGAGGTAAAGGAGAACGAGCCCTCCGCAGAGCCTGCCGAGACTGAAACACAGACCACCACCGCTCTCGCAGAGACTACTGTCACCACCACATCAGCACCCACAGAGAGCGAAACCACCACCACACCTGTGATCACCACCGCTCCTGTGACTACCACCACTGCTCCCCGCACAACTGCCCAGACTACTGTATACACCACGGCTGCTACTACTGCAAGGACTACCACCGCAGCTGTTACCACCACTACCACGGCAGCCACCACTGATGAGCCCTATGACGTACCCAGTGAGGACAGCACCATTGATGTTTACATCATCATTGATGAGGAGGTAAGCGTTCAGGAGGTGCCCTACGGCGGCAGTGCAACTATCCCCTCCGTTCCCGAGGTGGAAGGGCGCAAGTTTATTGGCTGGGACGAGAGCTTTGACAATATTACCTCCGAAAGAACCATCACAGCCCAGTTTGAGTACGACAGCTCCTACAAGAACGTAGATGAGGACGACAACACCTCCTCCGATACCGGCTATGCAGCTCCGGACCCTGTTGCCAATGAGCCTGTATACTACACGGTCACATTCATTGTAGAGGGAGAAAGCTACAGCGTACAGGTAGAGAGCGGCGGCACCGCTGTTCCCCCTGTATCTCCTCCCCCCACTAATGTGATGGGACAGACCTTCATCGGCTGGAGCAGCGAATACACCAACGTAAACACAAATACCACGGTATACGCTATCTACGCATGACACGGCAAGAGCCCCGCTCCCGTGCTGATCACGGCATGGGGGCGGGGTACTTAAATATTGAGATCTGCTGCGCCGTATGGCGGGCAGGAAAGCACAGGGCATCACATGGATATTATAGCAAACGGAAAGGACATCATACTTCATCAGCCTGACTTTGACCTTGACATGACCCTTGACTGCGGACAGGCATTCCGCTGGGAGAGGCTGTCCCCGGTGGTATACACAGGCTTTGCGGGCAAAAGACCCCTTACCATAGAGCAAAGGGATGACAGCACCTTTGTCTTTAAGGACACCTCTATGGATGATATGGCCTTCTGGGCGGATTACTTCGACCTTGAAAGGGACTACGGCAGTATAAAGGAGCGCTTTTCGGAGGATGAGGTGCTGTCCCGTGCCTGTAAATACGGTCACGGCATACGCATACTGAAGCAGGACAGAGAGGAAACACTTCTCTCATTTATCATATCCCAGAACAACAATATCCCCCGGATAAAGCTCATCATATCTCGGCTGTGCGCTCTGTACGGCGGATTTCCCACAGCCTGTGAGATGCGTGATGCGGATGAGGATACCCTTGCCCCATTAAAGGCGGGTTTCCGCACAAGGTATCTGCTTGACTGCATAAGGCGGATTAACTCCGGAGAAACGGAGCTTGATGCCATTTCCCTAATGGACAGCGAAAGTGCCGCAAAAGAGCTTATGAAAATTAAGGGTGTAGGGGCAAAGGTCGCCGCCTGCACGCTTCTGTTCGGTTTTCAACGCCTTGAGGTATGCCCTGTGGATGTGTGGATAAGGCGTGTGCTGGAAAAATGCTATCCCAACGGTCTCCCACCCTGCACCAAGGACTTTGAGGGAATAGCCCAGCAGTATCTGTTCTACTATTTCAGGGGCAGGGATGAGGAACTGACACCATGACCACGGAGTACATATGGATATTAAAGTCGGAGATAAACTGAAAATGAAAAAGAAGCACCCCTGCGGAGCGGACACTATGGATGTGCTCCGGGCGGGAGTGGATTTCAGGCTGAGATGCACGGGCTGCGGTCATGATTTCTTTGTTGCCCGCAGCAAGATAGAAAAGAATATCAAAAGTGTGATACGAGAGGACAGTACCCATGTTTGAAAAACTTGAAGGCACCGCACAGCGCTTTGATTCCGTAGCCCTTATGCTCACGGATCCGGCGGTCATAAGTGATACAGAGCAGTATACAGCCCTTATGAAGGAATACAAGGCACTGGAGCCTGTTGTGGAAAAGTACCGTGAGTACACAAAGGCTGTACAGGATGAAGCTGATGCCATTGCCATGCTGGATGAATCAGACCCGGACATTAAGGAGCTTGCCAGGGAAGAGCTTGACGATGCAAAGCAGCGCAAGGAGAGCACCGCAGAGGAGCTGAAAATACTCCTTATACCCAAGGATCCCAATGACGAAAAGAACGTCATCGTGGAGATACGTGGGGGTGCCGGCGGCGAGGAGGCGTGCCTGTTTGCCAACTCCCTTTTCAGGATGTACTCCATGTACGCAGAGGGTCGCCGCTGGAAGACCGAGATACTGAATGCAAATCCCACGGAGCTTGGGGGATACAAGGAAATATCCTTCTCCGTGGACGGGGCAGGTGCATATTCAAGGCTTAAATTCGAGAGCGGAGTTCACCGTGTGCAGCGTGTGCCTGAAACAGAGTCACAGGGGCGCATACAGACCTCCACTGTAACTGTGGCAGTTCTTCCGGAGGTAGATGATGTGGAGGTGGAGATAAACCCCACAGACCTTAAAATTGACGTGTTCCGCTCCTCCGGTGCGGGCGGGCAGCACATCAACAAGACCGAGTCTGCCGTGCGCATAACCCATATACCCACAGGTTTGGTGGTCGAGTGCCAGGATGAGAGAAGCCAGTACAAGAACAAGGACAGGGCAATGAAGATACTGCGCTCCCGCCTTTATGACCGTCTGCTGGAGGAACAGAACGAAAAGATAGCCTCCGACAGGCGTTCGCAGGTAGGTACAGCCAGCCGCTCCGAGCGGATACGCACCTACAACTTCCCCGAGGGACGGCTCACAGATCACCGTATAGGCCTTACCCTGTACAAGCTGGAAAGCATAATGAACGGGAACCTTGACGAAGTGATAGATGCACTTACCACAGCGGATCAGGCGGCAAAGCTGGCAGGTGAGGAATGAAAACGCTGATGCTCACTCCATGTGAGAGTGATATTAAAAAAGCGGCAGCAATACTGAAAGAGGGCGGCCTTGTGGCAATGCCCACGGAAACAGTATACGGTCTTGCAGGCAATGCCTTTGATGCAAACTCTTCAGCCGCTATATATGCCGCAAAGGGGCGTCCCTCGGACAATCCCCTTATAGTACACATATGTGATGCAGGCACCGTTGACACCATAGCAAAGGCTGTCCCCGACAATGCCGCAAGGCTCTTTGATGCCTTCTGGCCCGGGCCACTGACTGTCATACTCCCCAAAAGGGACATTATACCCTATGCCACCAGCGGCGGCCTTGACACCGTAGGGATCCGCTTCCCCGCCAACAAAACGGCACAGGCTCTTATCCGTGAATGCGGCTTCCCTCTGGCGGCACCCTCCGCCAATCTGTCAGGACACCCCAGTCCAACCACTGCACAGCACGTTAAAAACGACCTTGACGGACGGATCGCAGCCATAATAGACGGCGGCATCTGCGCTGTCGGGGTGGAATCCACAGTGGTGAGTGTGGATGAAGAAGGTCATGTTACCCTTCTGCGGCCGGGGTTCGTTTCCCTTGAGGAGCTTCGGGATACGGTGGGCAGTGAAAACGTCTCCATGGCAAGGGGCGTTGTGGAGCATATCGGAGATGGTGAGAGGGTGCTCTCCCCGGGGATGAAGTACAGGCATTACGCTCCGGATGCCCATGTGGTCATAGTTGAGGGCAGCAGGGAGGAATATGTTTCCTTTGTCAATGCCCGCCGTGATGAGAACATATGCGCCATGTGCTTCGGTGATGAACAGGGTATCAAAGTCAACTGTGTGCCCTATGGCATCACCCCCGCAGAGCAGGCTCATTCCCTCTTTGATGTCCTGCGCTCCCTTGATGACATATCCGCAGATACGGTCTATGTCCGCTGTCCCGAAAAAGACGGCCTGGGGCTTGCGGTATACAACCGTCTGCTTCGTGCAGCAGGATTTGAGACCGTCAGATGCTGATAAGCTGTCTCCCTTATCACAGCCGTATGAAAGGAATAATATGAAACTGCCGTATATCGTAGGTCTTACCGGGCAGAGCGGTGCCGGAAAGACCACCTTAGCAAATATTTTCAGGCAAGCAGGCAACCACGTACTGGATGCGGATATCATAGCCCGAAAGGTCATGGAAAAGGGCTCTCCCTGTCTCAGGCAGTGTGTCCTCTCCTTCGGTGAGGATATCCTTCTGCCTGACGGCTCCCTTGACCGCAAAAAGCTTGCAGGCATCGTCTTTTCAGACAGGGAAAAGCTTAAAATACTGGATGATATATGCTATCCCCACATTGATATGATGATACTGAAAGAGCTCGTTGCCCTTGGCAGGGAAAAGGCTGAATATGTTCTTCTTGATGCCCCCACCCTTTTTGAGGCGGGAGCAGATATCTTCTGCGATATGATAATAAGCGTCACTGCCCCCGAGAATATGCGCATATCCCGTATCATGGCAAGGGACGGCATTACGGAGGAAGCGGCAAGGGCACGTATCGCATCCCAGCACGATGAGGAGTTTTTCAAGAGCCATTCCGACATATGCATATCAAACAGCGGCTCTCTCAAAGAATACGAAAAGGAGTGTCTCTCCGCAGTAATGCAGATAATGATAAAGCCTAAGAGACACAGAAAGACAAATAATGAAAAGAAGAGCTAAGCGGCGTTACCGCTATGTGGTGGTGCCGCTGATACTGGCGGTGCTGTTCATGGCGGTGGTACTGAATTTCACCGCCATAGAAAAAGCCATATTCTACCCCAGGGTGTTCAGGGAACAGGTGGAGAGGTATTCCCGTGAATACAATGTGGACAAGCACCTTGTCTATGCTGTGGTAAAGGCAGAGAGCAGCTTTGATCCCAATGCTGTGTCCGATGTGGGGGCAAGGGGACTTATGCAGCTTATGCCCGATGCGGTGGACTGGGTGTCATTCCGCCGTGGCGATGAGACCCCCGTTGATTACAATGACATACACGACCCGGATGTCAACATCTCCACAGGCACATATCTGCTAAAGCTCCTGTGCGATGAATACGAGGACATACCCACAGCCGTTGCTGCCTATCATGCAGGCAGGGGCACAGTTAACGCATGGCTTGAAAACAGGGAATACTCCCCTGACGGATTGCACCTTGTGAACATCCCCTCCCCTGTCACAAGGGAATATGTAGAGCGTGTGATGAAAAACTACGAAAAATACTGTGAGCTTTATGAATAGCAGTTCACACAGCATAAAACATCGCCCGAGAGCCTATAAAGCTTTCGGGCGATGGTTCTTTGATCGTTTAGCAGAACAGGCTGTCCGCATATCTAACAGTCGCCATGGCATCCTTGCCGTAGAAGTCTGCGCCTATGGCATCCGCATATTCCTGTGTCATTACCGCACCGCCCACTGCCACCTTGCAGTCGGGCTTTTTTTCTCTTAACAGCTTTATGGTCTCCTCCATGCTCACCACGGTGGTGGTCATAAGGGCTGAAAGCCCCACAAGCTTTATATCCTCCTTTACGGCGGTATCAACGATTACCTCCGGGGGAACATCCTTGCCCAAGTCTATGACCTGATAGCCGTAGTTTTCCATCATGACCTTGACGATATTCTTCCCTATATCGTGGATATCCCCCTTGACAGT
This sequence comes from Ruminococcus sp. UBA4240, assembly GCA_002395525.1. Classification (GTDB taxonomy): domain Bacteria; phylum Bacillota; class Clostridia; order Oscillospirales; family Ruminococcaceae; genus Huintestinicola. The sequence continues at coordinate 4,516 of DGXE01000075.1, read as the reverse complement.
GGCAAGGATGACCTTTGCCTTTATCTGCTGCTCCTGTCCAGCCATGGAGGTCTTTATCACCTCAAATGCAGCCTTTGCCGCATCTGCGCTCATAAGCAGCTGAGGGAGGAACACCCGCCCCTTTTCAAAGCCTACGCCCACCTCATCAAGGGCGGGGATAAGCTCCCTGTCTATTATTTCAAGGGCGGGAGATGTTTTCAGTGCCTTTCTGGTAAGCTCCTCCGCCTGTGCCTTGAAGCCTCTCTTCACCGCATCGGCAACGGTCGCAGTTTCTCCCGCTGCCGCACCTGTCTGCGGCTTGTCCCCTGCTGCCTGTGTCTGTGTGCTCCCCTGCTTGTCAAATGCCACATACTCCGAATATCTCCCCACAAAGTCCATGCACTGGGGATCCTTGTTCAGAAGTGCATTGGTGCTGTAATATGCCCTCATCATAGGTTCGTTACCGGGATTGATTATGGCACAGGAAAGGCCGTTCTGCATTGCCATGGTAAGGAATGTGGAGTTTACCAGCTCCCTTGCAGGCAGTCCGAAGGAGATGTTGGACACACCGAGGATGCTGTGTCCGTGCAGCTCATCACGCACCCTGCGCACAGTTTCAAGGGTGGCAAGCGCCGATGAGGTATCGGATGACACGGTCATGCACAGCCCGTCTATAACTATATCCCTGCGAGGTATGCCGTAATGCTCCGCCGCCTCGTATATCCTCTTTGCGATGCGTATGCGGTCATCGGCATTGTCGGGGATGCCGTCCTCGTCAAGAGCCAGTGACACCAGCACGCCGCCGTACTTTGCCACAAGGGGCATGACCTGCTCTATGACCTCCTTCTTGCCGTTGACGGAATTTATCATAGGCTTGCCATTGTATATTCGCATAGCCCTTTCAAGTGCCTTAACATCGGTGGTGTCTATCTGCAGGGGCAGTGGTGTCACCTCCTGCAAAGCCTTTACCACACGCTCCATCATTTCAGGCTCGTCTATCTCCGGCAGGCCTACATTCACATCAAGGATATGGGCTCCCTGGCTCTCCTGCTTCAAACCCTCGCCCAGAATATAGGGGATGTCGTTTTCACGAAGTGCCTGCTTGAACCGCTTTTTCCCCGTGGGATTTATCCTTTCACCGATGATAACTGTCCTGTCCCCTATGACTACCCCACGGGAGCCGGATGTCACAATGCATATATCCTTTTCGGTCTGGGGGATAAAGGGCAGCTCCCGTACCGTATCCGAAAGGAGCCTGATGTGGTCGGGAGTGGTGCCGCAGCATCCTCCGCACACCTGTACCCCCATACGTGCGATCACGGACATATGATGTACAAATTCTTCGGGGCCTACGTTGAACACTGTTTTACCGTCTGCCACCTGGGGCAGTCCCGCATTGGGATTTACCACCACGGGAACACTTGCACACTTTACCAGTCTTTCAACTATGGGCACCATCATATCAGGGCCTACGCCGCAGTTTACACCCACCGCATCGGCGCCCAGCCCCTCCAGCATGGCAACGGTGGTCTCGACTGTCCCTCCTGTAAGAAGTCTGCCGTTGTTGTCATACACACAGGTAACTATCACAGGGAGGGTGCAGTTCTCCTTTGCCGCAAGAAGCGCCGCCTTTGCCTCATAGCCGTCGCTCATGGTCTCAATGAGCACAAGGTCAGCTCCTGCCACTGCCCCTGCCCTTACTATCTGGGCAAATATCTCAACAGCCCTGTCAAAGCTCAGATCCCCCATAGGTTCTAAAAGCTTCCCCGTGGGGCCTATGTCAAGAGCCACATAGGCGTCATCATCCCTGCCTGCTGCATGGCGTGCCCTTTTTGCGATATTCACCCCTGCTGTGATTATCTCATCCGTCTTGTCACCGAACTTAAGGACATTTGCGCCGAATGTGTTGGTGTTCACTATATCCGCACCGGCTTCATAATAGCTGCGGTTCATTTTCTCGATGATGTCGGGGCGGGACAGGTTCCATGTCTCAGGCAGCTCCCCCCCTGCAAGACCGTGCTCCTGCAGATATGTCCCCGACCCTCCGTCGCAGAAGAGCCATTCTTTCCCCAGTCGTTGTGTCAGTTGCTTCATATTATCATCCTTTTTGTGCAGTGTTGTTTGCTGTATGCTCCCCCAATGGGACACACGGTGTTATCCCTCATCCCTGAAGGTGCAGTCCTCATACAGATTGCACTCCGAACAGCCGCCCGAAGAGCACTCCTGCGCCCCTCTGTACAGCCCCACAAAGGCGGTGACAGACTTTGAGGGCACCATGAGGAGAGTATCTGTCAGAGTTATACCAAGGTTTGTTCGCATATTGAGTATGCGCTCAAAATCCCTTTGCAGGTCAAGGGCGAGATCCCCGTACCCCGGGGAAAAACGGGGCTTGCAGTGATAGCCCTCCTTTTCAGCGGCAATGCGTATCTCCTCGTTTACCCTGTCGCACAGCTCCTCCACCAGTGCCGCCCCTACGGACTGCATCACAGCCGCCTTCATCATGCTTGTGACCTCTGCACGCCTTATGAGGGTGTCTATCCCGTGACCTATGGTGACGGCAAGCAAATACGCTTTTTCACAGCCCTGCATATTCCGTGCAAGGCCGTGGGAATGTATGTCCATATCCCCTATGAGGAGCCTGTCTTCACCGGTGTGCCTGACATCAAGGCGGCGCACGGCACTCAAAGGCTGCATTTCCTCCCTTGCCTGTGCCAAACATTCGGCTACAAGCGCATCAGTCTGTTCATCCGGAGTCATCCCCCGATAGCCCAGATACCTGTATATTTCCTTATAGAGATGCTCTTCCATTATCCTCACCCTGATTGTTTGATCCTATACAGCTATTATACCCCGCCATGACCAAAAAGGCAATACTTTGAGCAAAAGTTTTTTACATTTCACAAGGATGGATACAATCAGCCCCTGAACGCTTCAAAGGCGCTCAGGGGCTTTGTCATGTGTTGAGACAGATCAGAATCCCAGCTCATCCAGCCAGTCACGGACGGACTGCTGTGTTTCATTGCTAAATTCCTGCGCATCCCTGCCCTGTACTGCCAGGCCTTCCTGCACCTGTGCACCGGGCAGATAGTCTTCAATAGCTGAATATGTTCCCGATGCACCGCTTCCCTCATGAGTGTTGAAGGGTATCACCGTCTTCCCGGAGAAGTCATAGCTGTCCATAAAGGTATAGACTGCCATGGGCATATCCCCCCACCATATGGGGTAGCCTAAGAATATGATGTCGTACTGTTCCATATCCACTGTCCCGCTCAGCTCAGGGCGTGCATTGTCGGCAAGCTCCTGCTTTGCTGTATCACAGCATTCCTCATAATTTGCAGGATAGGGCGTAACTGTCTCGATATGAAAGCTGTCCGCCCCCACTTCACCGGCGATATACTCGGCGATCATCTGTGTGTTGCCCTTTTCTACCGTACCCACATTGTAGTTCTCATCTGCACGGGAGAAGTAGGCAACAAGAATATTCCTGCCGTCACTGTCTGTGGGAGCGGCTGTTTCATCCAGTGAAGAAAACGTGCTGTCATCAGTAATTGTTTCATCAGAGGGCTGCTCTATCACCGTTTCTTCCACAGTATTACTTGTCTCAGCCGTATCGGGAGCAGGCAAGGATATGCCGCAGGCACACATAGCAAGTGCAATAAACAGTGATGGTACAATCACTGATGCCTTATGCTTCATACACAGCACTCCTTAGTCTTTCATCTGTTCAGGATCAAGCATTTTTATCACCTTTGCGGGGACACCGCCGACTACCGCATAGTCGGGAACGTCCTTTGTGACCACAGCCCCCGCCGCAACAACAGCATATTTTCCGACAGTCACCCCCGGACAGATGGTACATCCCATACCGAGCCAGGCATTTTTCTTTATCAGCACCTTGCCGTAGGTGTAGGTAGTGTGTCGGTCGTACATATCGTGGTTTATGGTAGCTATACGAACTCCCGGTGCCGCCATGACGCCGTCCTCAAACTCGATACCTCCGGATGAAGAAAGGATAGCCGAGTGATTGATAAATACACCCTTTCCAATCTTCGTACCGTCATTCAATGTGATGTAAGTCTGCATAGTAACTCCTCAGATAAGTCCGTTATTTTTCAGCCACTTTTCAATCTGCGGCTTTGCCTGTTTAACTCCGCTGCCGCTCAGGGAAAGTCCATCACCGACTTTGGCATATTTCTTAATATCCGAAACGCTCCTGCCAAGTCCGCTGCCCTCGTTGGTGCAGAGGGGGTAAATGGTCTTCCCCGAAAGGTCTGCGCCTTCAAGGAAGGTGAACACCGCCATGGGAGCAGTGCCCCAGTAGTTGGGATAGGCAAGGATGATATTGTCATAGCCCGATACATCGGGTATTTCTTTAAGTTCAGGGCGGGCGTTCTCTCTCAGATGTGCCTTTGCCTCCTCGATACAGGTCATGTACTTGGCGGAATAGGGATGCACCATTTCAAGCTTGAAGCTGTCAAAACCTGTGAGCTCTGTGATATGTCCGACTGCTATCTCGGTGTTGCCCACCTCCACATAC
>DGXE01000076.1 GCA_002395525.1 Ruminococcus sp. UBA4240 | reverse complement strand
ATATCATATACCCACCAGCGCACATCGGATATTTTCGTTTCATAGAGTTCATTCATGATGCTTTTCCCTTATAAGATCGTACATATGGAACTTTTCACCGCAGCTTCTCACCCTGTCCAGCTTCATGCCCAGGTGCTGATATCGCAGACTCTTGTTTTTGTCATCCGTGTCCAGGATGACCGGCAGCTTTTTTCTATCCGCAAGCCTGTATACGCCTTCCATCATTTTACGCATATAGCCCTGCTGCTGATATTCCGGGCGCACTGCAAGCACCTCTATCCTGATGAATTTCCGCTTAGCCTTTCTCATCCTCGTTTCGATGGTGCCGCCGCCGCTAAAGCAGGAGGAAACAAAGTCCTTCATCCTCTTAAAGCCGCCCAGTGCCTTCTTTTCGGCAAAAATCATCTTCATCCCGTCAATAAATCCGATGGTGCCTATGCCTTCTCCCGAAAGGATCAGATACCCCTCCTGCCTTTCTGAGAAAGCGAGATCCCTTTCGTGTAAGCTCATAGTCAGCCCCCGACCCGGGGAACACGATATGCGTGCCCCTCATGCTTGTCTGAGGGGTGCCAGTAACCCACAAAGCCGTCCTCTTCAAGTGTGTTTTTTTTCTTCATGGAGATCTCCTTGGTATCACTTTTCGTTTTTGCTGTCATTGTCTTTGGAAGCAGCCCTTACATATCCTATGCCGCATACGAACATCCCCAGCCACCCCATGCTCTCAAAGCCTGAGTTTATGCCGGAAAAGGGCAGGGGGAGCAGCTCTGCCAGGGTGCCTATCCCAATGGCGATAAGCGGGGATGAGAGTATCCACAGCTTTGAAACAGGCAGTATCCTCTTTGCCACAAGGGCGATCCATGCCACAGAGGTCAGCACGTCAAAGCCTATGAACATGACCACGAAGGGAGCTGCCTCCGGCATGAGCATACGCAGCCACGCTTCCTCAGCCTGTGCTGCATTGCCCCCTGTCACATCGTACAGCACCCTGAAATGCTGTATCAGTCCGCCGCAGGCTATGTGGAAGTACATGAAGGACACACAGCCCAGCCCCAGACCCGCTGTGTACAGGCGCACCCAGAGCCTGTCTCCCTGCTCCCGTATGTGCTCATGCAGGAAACGTGCAAAGGCTGCTGCCCCGATGGCATAGAGTACGCTCCCCACCATCCCTGTGATGTTTGATACGGCTATCCTCCAGTCGGCGATGGTGAGCCACCCGGAGCCTGCTATTCTGCCCAGCATGACTGACCCCCTCGGCTCTGCTCCGATACAGTAGTCACCTATGATGCAAAGCAGCATTGCGGGGATGACAAGGCGCATACGGGCTATGGTCTGTTTACAGGTCATTTTCATGCTCTCCTTTCAGGCTATGAGGGTGCATATCCATGCCAACAGAGCAGATACGGGAAATGCCCCGATGATATGCGAAAGATGTGTTTTCCAATTATAGCCGAACAAATGTCTGCCATAGACGTTTGTGATCTCGGGGTAAATGTGGAAAGAATCCGAACCCCTTATTGCACAGCAGTATCCAGTCAAAAAAGCCTATGTCAAAGGCTTTAAGCAGAAGTATCAAAATGAGGAAGCGCAGAAAGAACTGTCCGAAGGAAAAACCATTTGTGATCCCATTCCACGCACCGATGAAAACAGGGGCGATGAGCAGAACGATCGAAAATACCGCCATGCACCACCCGACTATGTGCTGACCTGAGAACCTTTCGGGTTTTGTTTCGGGCACCACCGCCTGTGCTTCTTTCGGAGCAGAAGAAAAGAATCGTTTATCCTGAATAAATCCCACACCGCTCCACAGCATGAGAAAAAGCCCTGCCATCATCACAAGCGACAGCAGTATCGTTACCAGCATGACCATACCTCCTCCACGAATGTTAGCTACCTCTAACCTTATGTATTATACACCCGTACACTTAAAATGTCAATACCCTTGCGGGCTGTATGATATGGACAGGAAAAAATGAGGGCAGCCGCTTTCACGGCTGCCCTGTGTGTGATCTCTGTGTGTTATTCCTGTGCGTGATCTGATACGTCAATGGAAGGATCTGCCGCTGCACTGTCCGCAGCTGCGCCCGCAGGCGCTGAGGAGGCTATCCCTGCACCTATGGCACGGCCTGTAACAAGACCGCCCACCAGATCCTTCAGGGAAATACCCATGCCCTCAAGCAGACCGCTTGATATCTGGGTGGTGGAGTTGGTGATGTCGCCTACCAGCTTTGCAGCATTGCCCTCGCCGTACATGGTGATGGAATCTACACCGGAGAGAGGACCTGCCACTGCACGGGCGATCTCGGGGAGCTTCTCGAAGTACATCTGGAGGATAGCGGCTTCCTGCATCTTCTGCATAGCCTCTGCCTTCTTGTCAAGACCCTCAGCCTCTGCAAGAGCCTTTGCACGCACTGCCTCAGCCTCTGCAAGACCCTTTGCCCTGATACCCTCAGCCTCCTGCTCGGCAGCGTACTTGGCAGCTTCTGCCCTTGCCATTGCAGCCTTTGCCTCCTGCTCGGCGGCATAGAGCGCTGCCTCTGCCTCACGCTGTCTTACTGCAAGCTCAGCCTCGGCGTGCTGGATATCCTCGTATTTCTTCGCTTCAACTGTTCTCTGCTTTGAATAGAGGAACGCATCCGCCTTCTGCTGCTCAACGAACTTGTTGGCCTCAGCCTGCTTCTTTACGTCCGCATCCAGTCTGCGCTCCTGAATGGCGATCTTCTGTGTCTCCAGCTCAACTTCCTTTTCCTGCCTTGCAATGTTGGCGTTGGCTGTGGTGATCTCGATCTCCTTGCGCTGGTTCTCTTCCTGGATCTTGTAGGCTGCATCAGCCTCAGCCTTCTTGATGTCGGATGCCTTTTTGAGCTCTGCCTGCTTGATGGCAAGATCGTTGTTCTTCATGGCGATCTCAAGCTCTGCGGCTACCTTTGCGTCATTTGCCTGCTTGTTGGCCTCTGCCCTTGCAACTGCTACATCCCTGTCGGCATTTGCCCTTGCAATGGAGGCATCCTTCTGTATCTTGGAGATGTTGTCGATACCCAGGTTGTCTATGACACCCTGTGAATCCGTGAAGTTCTGCACGTTGAAGGATACGATGTCAAGACCCATGTTAGCAAGGTCGGGAGCTGCATTTTCCTTCACCTTGTCGGCGAATTTCTGACGGTTGGACACCATCTCACGCAGCTCCATGGTGCCGACGATCTCACGCATATTGCCTTCGAGCACTTCTCTTGCAACGGACACGATGTAGTTCCTGTCCTTGTTAAGGAAGTTCTGCTGTGCAAGCTGTATGCCGTCATGGGAAAGGGACACCTTGATGTTTACCACGCCGTCAACGGAGATGTTGATGTAATCGGCTGTGGGCACTGCGTAGGCAGTCTTTACGTCAACGGGCATGAGCCCTAAGTCCAGCTTATCGAGCCTTTCCAGGAAGGGTATCTTTATAGATGCCTTACCTATAACGACCCTTGCCTTCTTGCCGATACCGGAGATGATGAACGCCTTGTCGGGGGGCGCCTTGACGTAACCCGACGCTATGATCGCAAGAAGCACGATCACAAGCACGACGACGATAAGTGTCGTCCCATGTGCGGCTAAAAATTCTCCCATATAAACCCCTCATTTCTTATTTTTGGGCACCTTGTGTACCCATTGAAGGTATTCTACCATATATTCATACTCTTGTCAAATAAAATTAAATTAAAAATTGTTAAGAGCCACAGGCTGTATACGCCGCCCTCTGCCCGCCCCGGGGATTGGAATTGCATTAAATTTGCATTACCCCTTGAATTTATCATTTCAATGTGGTATAATTTCTGTGTGTACTTTATTGCTGAAAGGTGAATCGAATGGACTTGACCGATTTTATTTTCAAGACGCTCATCAGTCTTTTAGTGCTCTTTACCTGCATCCCTGTCCATGAGTGCGCCCATGCACTGACAGCGGACAAGCTGGGGGATCCCACACCCCGCAATCAGGGGCGCATAACCCTGAACCCCTTTGCCCATCTGACACTGTGGGGCTCGATCATGCTGGTGTTCGTGGGCTTTGGCTGGGGGAAGCCCGTTTCCGTCAACCCCAACAACTTCAAGCACCCCAAGAGGGACATGGCGCTCACCGCACTGGCGGGGCCTGCATCCAATCTTCTGCTGGCATTCCTTGCCATGATCGTGTACAAGGTAGTGCTCTTCACTGTCTATTATTCATCTGATGTGTCCCTGTCCTACTACCTTACCATAGTGTTCTACCTGGTGGTGGTGCTGAACATCTCACTGGCGGTGTTCAACTTTATCCCCATACCGCCCCTTGACGGAGCGAAGATATTCGGGGCAGTCATCCCCGAAAGGATATATTTCAAGATAATGCGTTACGAGCAGTTCATCATCATAGCGGTGCTTATACTCATCTACACCGGGATCCTGAACGGTCCCCTGCAGGTCATAGAGGACGGCATATTCAACGTTATGGACTTTCTCACAGGGTGGGTGAATCTGCTTCTGGGGAAGCTGATGAAATAATGGCTGAGATCCGTTACAAGCTGGATGTGTTCGAGGGGCCTCTGGATCTGCTTTTGCACCTTATCTCAAAGCATAAGCTGAATATCAACGACATCCCCATTTCCTCACTGGTGGATCAGTATCTTGAATACATAACCGACATATCCGACGACATGGAGTATGCAGGGGAATTCCTTGAAATGGCGGCACGGCTCATCTACATCAAGACCGTGTCCCTGCTGCCCCAGCGTGAGGAAGGGGAAAAGCTGAAAAAGGAGCTGGAGGGCAGGCTCATAGAGTATTCTGCCATAAAGCTGTGTGCGGCAGCCCTTTCGGGGATGTACACAGACACACCCTACTGCGTGAGGGAGCCGCTTAAAATAGACACAGCCGAGCCCTACTCCCTGCGTCACAGCACAGCAGAGCTCCTTGCTGCCTACGGTGCCCTTGGCAGAAAGGCAAAGGGCAGCAAGATAAACACGGCACCCTTTCAGGTCATCGTGTCCAAGCGGTTCGTATCTGTCACCACGAAAATGGTGTATATCCTGAAAAACCTGTATCAGACAGGGGAATGTACATTAAAGGACATTTTTTCGGATATGACCGACAGATCCGAGCGGGTGGCAGCTTTTCTGGCGGTGCTGGAGCTTACCCGGAACGGACGGATACTGCTCAATGAGGACAACACTCGCATAACCTTCAGCAACAGTGAATACAGTGAAGACATATTCTCCGACTTTGACAGCGACGGGGCGGAGGAAAGCGATACTTCAGAAACGCTTAACGCAAGTGAACAAGGATAGATATCATGACATTGACAGACAAGGCGGCGGAGCTGGAGGCTCTGCTGTTTGCAAGCGGGGATCCTGTTGATCCCCTGAAAATAGCCGACCTGCTGCAGATAGACAAGGGGGCTGTGCCGCAGCTTGCGGACAAGCTCAACGAATGCTATACGGACAACAGCAGTTCCCTTGCTGTGATCGTACTGGGCGGCCGCTATCAGCTTGCTGTGAAAAAGGAATACGCTGCAGTGGTGCAGGCGGCAGTCAGGGAGAAGAAAAACGCACCTCTGTCCGCCCCTGCCATGGAGGCGCTTACCATAATAGCCTACAACCAGCCTGTGACCAAGAGCTTTGTGGAGCATATCAGGGGCGTTGACAGCTCAGGTGTGGTGAACTCCCTTGTTGCAAAGGGGCTCGTGGAGGAGGCAGGCAGACTGGATCTTCCGGGAAAGCCCATTGCCTACCGCACTACGGACACATTCCTGCGCTGCTTTGACATAAAGAGCCTTGATGAACTGCCCCCCCTTCCCACAAGGGCGGATGCCGCAAGCTTCGCACAGGATGGGGGAGCGGATGAGGACATACAGGACGGCAAAGGCGGTGATGATATGTGATCGCCTTATGCATCATAGGGGCAGTGGTGCTGATAATAACAGTGCTGCTGAACATCCCCGCAAAGGTTTTTTTGTCGTTCTATGACAAGGTGATATTCATAGAGGCATCCTATCTGTGGCTAAAGCCCTTCAGCAAGCGGATAGACCTGAAAGCCATCGGAAAGGGCTCTGAGGATGAGGAGGATACGGATGACTTTTCCGATGAGGATGAGATATTCTTCGACGATGAGGAAAAGGCTGAGGAGCCTCCCCCCCAGGACACCGTGACCGGGGACAGCACCGTTGAGGACACCCCTCCCGACACAAAGCCGGAGGAAACAGCTGAGGAGCCGCAGGAAAAGCCAGAGGAGACACAAAAGCCGGAGGAGACAGCGGAGGAAACGGCTGAAAAGCCCGATACAGCTGCTGCTGGGGAAGAAAAGCCCGAAAAAGAGGAAGTCCGTTCTGACAAGCCAAAAAAGGCAAAGCCCCACCTGGCGGACAGATTTATCGCACTGCTTGACAGCCTTTCACAGAAGAAGGATGCGGTGCTGGCAGCGGTGGATCTTATCAAGGCGCCTACCATACGCTTTCTGAAGAAGATATACGGCACAGGGCTCGTTCTCGACTTTACAGCCGCAGATGAGGATCCCTTCAAGGCTGCTGTCACCTACGGGGCGCTGAATACTGCCGCATACAATGTCATAGCAGGGATAAAGGGTATCACAAGGCTTGATGTGAAGAGCGTCACCATAGACTGCCTTTACGACACCCCCTCGGAAAAATCCGTCTACGACGGAGAGGTGTGGGTAAAGCTGCGCCCTGCCAGCCTTACCAACTATGTGGCGGTGCTGGTGTTCAAATTCCTGTTTGGCTTGAAAAAATACAAGATAATCACAGATACATTTTTAAAAAAGGAAGGTAAAAACCAATGAGCGAAGAGACCAAGGTAAAGGAACTTGTGGCAGCCTCCATGGATAAGATCCATGAGATGGCAGATGCAAACACAGTTATGGGCACTCCCGTAAAGCTTGATGGGGGCGTGACGGTCATCCCCGTGTCCAAGGTGGTATACGGCTTTGCAGGGGGCGGCTCGGATCTGCCCACAAAGGAGAACAAGGAGTTCTTCGGCGGCGGCACAGGTGCGGGCATAACCATAAGCCCCTTAGGATTTCTTGTGATATCAGGCGGCAAGGTAGAGCTGCTGCAGATAAACATGAAGTATGACAACACCTCCGCCATGGTGGATATGGTGCCTGAGGTGTTCAGCAAGATATCAGGCCTTTTCAAGAAGGATGTGAAGAAATCCTCCCCCGCTGATACCGTAACGGTCAAGGGTGAGATAAAGCAGGCGGAGGAAAGCCCCGAGAAGGCGGCTGTCACCGCTGACAAGGCTGAGGAGCCCGCAGAATAATGGAAGAGAGACTGCAAAAGATACTGTCCGAAAGCGGCTACTGCTCCAGACGCAAGGCGGAGGAGCTGATAAAGGCGGGAAAGGTCACCAAAAACGGCCGCCCCGTCAAGCTGGGAGACAAGGCCGGTGACAGGGACATAATAGCCGTTGACGGAGAGCGGATATTCCGTCCAAAAAGGCGGAAAAAGCTGTATATCATGCTCAACAAGCCCAGAGGATATGTCACCACCATGTCCGACGAGCTTGACAGGCGGTGTGTCACCGACCTGCTTACAGGGATTGAGGAAAGGGTGTACCCGGTGGGGCGGCTTGACCGCAACAGCGAGGGGCTGCTGCTGTTTACCAATGACGGTGACTTTGCCAATCTTATCATGCACCCCTCCAGAAATGTGAGCAAGACATACAGGGTGACTGTGCCCTCCATCGTCACAGATGAACAGCTGGCGCAGATGTCCCAGGGGATAGAGCTTGACGGCAAAATGACCTCCCCCGCCACGGTGGAGGTGGAGCTTGCCACCAAGGAGCGCAGCGTGTTCAGGATCACCATTCACGAGGGGCGCAACCGCCAGGTAAGGCGTATGTGTGAGGCAGTAGGTCTTGAGGTTGCACGCTTAAAGCGTGTGTCCGTGGGACCTGTGAAGCTGGGTATGCTAAAGCCCGGCACATGGAGGGAGCTTACCCCGGAGGAGATAAGGGCACTGAAAAACAGCCACACTGCTGACAAGCCTAAACGCCGTGGATAATCCCTTCCCCTATACCGACAGCAACAAGCGCTACCATACCCAGAGCTATTATCTCAGAAAGCGCTTTGGTTGCCGGGTGATGAAGATATCCCTCAACGGGGATATGACCTGCCCCAATATCGACGGCACCAAGGGCACAGGGGGCTGCGCCTTCTGCAAGGCGGGCAGCTCCCGATTCGGGGGCGACCCTGCAAAGAGCATAAGGGAGCAGTTTGAAGGCATTCGGGCTGTGGAGGAGAAAAAGTGGGGACGGGGTATGTACATCGCCTATTTCCAGGCCAACTCCAATACCTACTGCACCGTGGAAAAGCTGCGGCGGCTCACGGATGAGGCACTGTCCCTGCCTGATGTTGTGGGGATAAGCATATCCACACGCCCCGACTGCATACCCACGGATATGGAGGAGTTTCTGGCGCAGCTTTCACAGCGCACCTATCTGGTGGTGGAGCTGGGGCTCCAGACCATACACGACGAAACAGCCGCAAAGCTCAACCGCTGCCACACCTGCGCAGACTTCACCGATGCCGTACAAAGGCTTTCTGCCCACGGCATAAACATATGCGCCCATATCATCAACGGCCTCCCCGGGGAGACCCTTGATATGATGATCGATACCGCCCGATTTATAGCAGCACTTCCCCTGCACAGCGTGAAGATACACCTGCTGCACATACTGAGGGGCACAAGGCTTGCGGCGGAGTACGAAAGGGGCGCATTCTGTGCCATGACCCGTGATGACTATGTGCGCACGGTGGTGTCACAGCTGGAGGTGCTGCCGCCGGAGTTCGTCATTGAGCGGCTCACAGGGGACGGAGCATGGAGCGAGGTCATAGCCCCCTTGTGGAGCCTTAAAAAAATGCAGGTGCTAAACGAAATAGACAAGCTCATGGCAAGGGAAGACACCTGGCAGGGAAAGAAGCACAATGAAAGAAAACAATGAAGATTTTTCCCACGTTCCCGCAGGGGATGGGGGAGACACCGTCCCCGGGGGGACAAAAAGGCGGCTGCTCACAGCCGTGGCCATCATGGCGGGGCTGCTCCTGTTTTTCCTTGCTGCAAAGACGCTGGCAGGGGCGTTCGACAGGCAGTATGTGGTCATAGACAGCACCACCTACTCCCTATCAGACCGCAGCGTGGAGCTTACCCTCATGTATGAGGACGGAGTGGAGCACCTTAAAGACTTTACCCGCCTGGAGGAGTTGAAGATAACCCCCTTCAGGGAGGCGATGCGGGGCACTGTAAAGGATGATGCACCGCCGGAGGCAAAGGCACAGATAGAAGCCATGATAAAAGAGCAGTATGGGGACTGCACCGATGTGGAGGATATCTCCTACATCGAGGGGCTTGGCATCAACAAGCTGGATATATCCCGATGTGCCGTGTCCGACTGCAATGTGATAGCCACCCTCAAAGGGCTAAGGGAGCTTGACATATCATACACGGAAATCACCGACATATCCCCCCTTACAGAGCTTGGGGAGCTGTCCGTGCTCCATATTGAGGGGCTTGATATTGAGGATATGTCACCGCTTTTTGATATGCCCGCACTTACAGTGGTGTACGGTGCGGATGAGCAGACAGCAGAAGAACTTGCAGAGGCAGGCATAACAGCCATTAACTGACAGGAGAAAGGGAATTGCTATGAAGATCGATTTTGACTACATATGGACCGACAAGAAAAGGACGATTTTCGGATGGCCCTGGTCATTCACCAGATACATACTCACAGAGAACAAGTTTATCAGACGGCACGGCTTTTTCAATGTGGAGGAGGATGAGATAGACATCTACCGCATCGTTGACAAGAAGCTCACTCTGCCCTTCGGTCAGAGGCTTTTCGGCTGCGGCACGGTGGTCATCAACTCAAAGGATCAGGATACCCCTGTTATGGAGGTAAAGTCCATAAAGCAGCCAAGGGTGTTCATGAAAATGCTGGATGAGCAGATAGAGAAAGCCCGTGACAAGTACAGCATAAGGGGGCGTGACATGATAACCGGCGGCATACCCATGCCCCATGACACCTTTGATATGCCCGAACCCCACGACTTTGAGGGCGGTGATGACCATGCTTGATTTCATAACAGAGAGAGTGAATTCATGGGACAGGCTGAGAATGGCAGAGGAGCCTATCTTCATATACGGCATGGGCAATGGTGCGGAAAAGATACTAAAGGTCTTTGAGCAGTATCATATCCCCGTGGCGGGCTTTTTTGCCAGCGATGATTTTGTAAGGGGACACAGCTTCAAGGGGCATCTTGTACATACCCTCGGGCAGATAGAGAGCCTTATTGATGATTTTATCGTGGTGCTGGCGTTCGGAGCAGGCTACGAGAGCATATACGAGCGCATAAAGGAAATAGCAAAGCGGCATACCCTCATTGCCCCGGACGTGCCTGTTGTGGGGGAGGGGCTTTTCACCTATGAATATGCCATGGAGCACGCAAGGGAGATACAGGCAGTCTATGATATGCTGGCCGACGAGCGTTCACGGCGTACCTTTGCGGATGTGCTCAATTTCCGCATAAGCGGGGATATAAAGTATCTTGACCGCTGCACCGCCGGCAGGGAGGAGACCCACAGCCTTATAAACTTCCGTCAGTGCCGCACCTACATAGACATGGGGGCATACAACGGGGATACTGTGCTTGATTTCCTGCGCTCCTGCGGCGGGGAATACGACAGGATAATCGCCATAGAGCCTGATGAGCGCAGCTTCAGAAAGCTGCAGAAGACCTGTGATGAGCGGCACATCGAAGACATCACCCTTATTAATGCCGCCGCCTGGAGCGAAGACACGGAGCTTGAATTTTCGGAGCTGTCATCAAGGGGCTCGCACCTTGAGGGGGGCAGCAGTGGCACAAAGCCTGTAAGAGCCGTGAAAGCCGATTCCATTGCAGAGAGTGCGGATCTTATCAAGCTGGATGTGGAGGGCGCAGAGGCGAAGGCACTGAAGGGCGCAGAAAAGCTTATCGGGGGAGGAGCCTCAGTGGTGTGTGCTCTTTACCACAGGGCGGAGGATATGTTTGCCCTGCCCCTTATGATACATGAGATGGCACCGGATGCCAGGCTCTATATTCGCCACAAGCTCTACATCCCCGCATGGGAAACGAATTTGTATGCAGTAAATCAGTGATCTCTTATCAGATTACAAAGACGGAGAGCCATTTTACGTCGGCTTTCCGTCTTTATATATATTGTACAAATTTCAAGTGCAAAATTTTCACACCCTTGACTTTTTTATACTTAATGGTATAATATAAGTAGTGTGTCTGTTCCGTTTTTTCCGGGCAGCATACAATGAAAACCCAACTGAAAGGAGTATAACCGCAAGCCATGGCACAGGTGCCATGTTACCGTTCGGCGGAGGTTTGATCCCCACTGAACGGAAGTGAGCCTACGGCTCACGCTTGCTTGTTAAAAGCAAGCTTTGAATGGAAGAGATCGTTACCATACAGTCCCTTGATGAGATCATAGCCATATTCGGCCAGTTCGACGAGAACCTGAACAGGCTGCAGAGGCAATATGATGTGACTATACTGTCAAGGGGAAATGATATAAGGATAAGCGGGGAGGAACCCCGGGTGCGCAAGGCAGCAGCCGCAATAAGGGCTCTTGATGAGCTTGCCGCAAAGGGCGAGAGCATAACGGAGCAAAGTATGGGCTACATCTTCTCCGCTGTGGAGGAAAACTCCGTGGATGAGGCGCTGAAGCTCACCTCCGACGGCATATGCATAACCGTTTCCGGCAAGGTGGTAAAGGCAAAGACCCTCGGACAGAAGCGCTATGTGGATGCCATATCAAAGAAGACCATCGTCATGGGTATAGGCCCCGCCGGCACCGGCAAGACATATCTTGCGGTGGCTATGGCAGTAAAAGCGTTCAAGGCACATGAGGTCAGCCGGATCATCCTCACACGCCCCGCTGTGGAGGCAGGGGAGAAGCTGGGCTTTCTGCCGGGGGATCTGCAGAACAAGGTAGACCCCTATCTCAGACCGCTCTACGATGCCCTGTTCGACATGATGGGGGCGGAGAGCTTTGCAAGGAATATGGAGAAGGGGGTCATCGAGGTAGCGCCCCTTGCCTATATGAGAGGCCGCACCCTTGACGATGCCTTCATTATCCTGGATGAGGCGCAGAACACCACAAGGGAGCAGATAAAGATGTTCCTTACCCGCCTGGGCTTCAACAGCAAAATGGTCATAACAGGGGATATCACCCAGATAGACCTGCCCGATACCAGAAGGTCGGGGCTGATAGATGCCATGCATATACTCAAGGGCATAGATGACATTGCCATCTCCCACTTTACGGAAAAGGACGTAGTGCGTCACAGGCTTGTCCAGGAGATAATCAAGGCATATGCGAATGCATCCGGCAAGTGATCACCTGCCCATATCAAATGTAATTTTTGTATTGACACTGCACTAATAATGTGATATAATTGTTAAGATATAGCTTTTATATCCTAATCAATGAGATTGATAGCTTACTGCCTGTTCTCCTGCTTGTATAAAGGCATCAGAGGGGCTTCAAGCTGCCAAGTCTTCGTCATTCTTGCTTCTTGCATCTAATTTCTTGCTTCTGGCAGCGGAGATGATACTATGATCGACAGGATACACAATGAACTGTTCGGGAGCCTCTGGCAGCAGGTGCTGTCGTGCTTTCCGGAAATAGGGTCATTCGTATATGATAAATCCGATAACAGCGTATATGCGGATAAAAATGCCGTCAGCCTTCTGGGGCTGCCGGAGACCTATACCGCTACACAGGTGGATGATGCCGCCCGTAAGGCGCAAAGCTCCGACAGGCAGGGCTTCTATGTAAATATCACCACCATAGAGGACAATGACAGATACAAGGCCTGTCTGGTGCGCCTTGCAGAGAATATGCTGGCGGATGCCTCCTCATCTGTGCTTTGCAGCAAGAGCGATCTGGTCAAGGCGGTGAACTCCGCCCCTGACGGCTCCCTTCTGGCATATTTGCAGATAGAGGCCTATGCCGATGACAGCAATTTCTCCGTATATAAGGCAGTGGATACCATAAAGAAGCTCATCCCCGATGCCTACATCGCCGAACAGGGGAAGCGCCTTTACTGGCTGTATGTTCCCCATGTGGAGGGGGATCAGATCGTATTCCTCAAGGACTTGCAGGCAATGGTCAGGAACGCCCTTTCCTCAGAGGTGGGCGCAAGGACTGCGGAGCTTACCTTTACCGCCGGCATATCAGCCGACGGAGTATCCACCTCATCCAGGATGAACACTGCGGAGTTTACCCTGTACGAGGCAGTGAAGAGCGGCAGGAACAGCATACTCAAATGTGCTGTGGAGGACTATGAGTCCCGCCGTGAGGATTTCGACAAGATAAAGCGGTTTACCAGCCTGCTTGACAATAATCTGTTCTCATATCATTTCCAGCCCATAGTAAGCGCACATACAGGCAACATAGTCGCTTACGAGGCACTGATGCGCACGGAAAAGGACATCGGTATGTATCCCATGGAGATACTGGAGATGGCAGCACAGTGCGACAGGCTCTATGATGTGGAAAAAGCCACCATGACCAACACCATGGAGGCGGTAAGCTCCCACAGGGACGAATTTGCGGAGAAAAAGCTGTTCGTGAACTGTATCTCAGCCCACACTCTGACAGATACGGACTGGGCGGAGCTTGAAAACAGGTATTCCGACATTATGGGCAGAATGGTGGTGGAGCTTACAGAGCAGACGGAGATCACCGATGAGATGCTCCTCAATATCAAGCGCCGCCTGCAAAAGGCGGGGATAGACCTTGCCATTGACGACTACGGTACCGGCTATTCCAACACCTCAAATCTTCTCCGCTATTCCCCGGATTATGTAAAGATAGATCAGTCGCTTATCCATGAGATAAACAAAAAGCCCAAGGTGCAGCAGCTTGTTTCCGGCATAATCGAATTTGTACACTCAAACGGATATGCGGCTCTTGCAGAGGGCGTTGAGAATTACGACGAGCTGTGCGTGATGATGAAGCTGGGGGCTGACCTTATACAGGGCTTCTACACCTCCCGCCCCATGCCCTACCTCATCGAGCGCATACCGGAAAATGTGCGTGAGGAGATAATACGCATCAATGCCGAGTTCGGCAGTGACATTTCCCGCTACTACAAGCCGGCAGCCGGTGAGACGGTGAACCTTTTCAGGCTCATGGAGGAGCGGTTCACAGCCATATTTGTGGATGTGCCCGAGATCACGGTGGAGGGCGAGTCCAATACCCCCGTGAGTGTCCCCATAGTTGTAAAGGACGGCATAAAGACAAGGATAACCATAAAGAATGTGTGCATATCCTACGAAAAGACAAACTCCATCGTCACCATCGGCGACGGCAGCAATGTGGAGCTTTATCTTGAGGGGACGAACAAGTTTGTCAAGAGGGGCATATTCGTGCCTGAGACCGCATCCTTTACCATGACCGGCGCAGGCTCCCTGTCCATAATGTCACAGAGCACCAGCGCATATGCCATCGGCGCTGACAAGGAATCGAGCCACGGGAACATCACCCTTGAGAACGTGGGGAAGGTCGTCATCGAATCCTACGGTGACAGCTGCGTGGGTATCGGCAGCGGCAGGAATGATTCAAACAATGTCATAACCATAAGGGGCGGGGATGTAAGGATAGCCTGTGAGGGCTCCCTGTCCGTATGCGTTGGCACTATCTACGGCAATTCAAGGATAGTAATAACCGACTGCGGTGTGTCCGCACTTACAAACTCCTCCAACTCCGTGGGTATCGGCAGCTATGAGGGGGATACGGATATATCCCTGTGCAACTTCCGCTACGATTCCAACCTGTCGGGCACCAACATATGCAGCATGGGCGCCATTACAGGCGGCAGGGGGAATATATCCATATCCGACGGCAGCATATCCGGCATAAACCACGGCCGCAACATCAGATGCATAGGTACGGAGGGCGGCGCTGTTGACATTTCCATCACACGCACGGATGTGTCCTATGAATGCGGCGGCAGCCATGTGACGGGCATCGGCGACAAGGCAGGCCCTGCAAACATCAGTGTGAACAGCTCCAAGCTGAGGATGCTGCTCCTGACAGGTGACGGCAAGGGGCTTTGCACCGAAGGCGGCAACATTTCGGTAACAGATACCATACAGCAGATGAGCATAAGCGAATAACGCTTTTAGGAAAGGAAGTCACGGCAATGAGAACTGCGGGGATACTCATGCATATTTCATCTCTGCCCTCGCCCTACGGCATAGGCACCCTTGGAAAGGAATGCTATGAATTCATAGATTTCCTGAAAAAGGCGGGTCAGACCTACTGGCAGATACTGCCCATAGGACCTACCGGGTTCGGGGATTCTCCATATCAGACCTATTCCGCCTTTGCGGGCAATCCCCTGCTCATAGATATTCCCACCCTCATAGCAGAAGGGCTTGTGGAAGCAAATGACATGGATGCCACTCTCCTTAACCAGAAGAAATTCTTTGATTATGCACATCTGTTCCATTTCAAAAAGCTCCTTCTGGACAAGGCATATTCTGTCTTTGTGAAAAAGGGGGATACGGCACGCTTTGCAGCATTTGACGATTTCTGCGAGAAGAATGCCTTCTGGCTGGATGACTATGCCGTCTACATGACCATAAAGGAACATCAGAACCTGAGTATGTGGACCATGTGGGAGGATGACCTGCGGCTCCACGACGAGGATGCTGTAAAGCAGTTCGCATACGAGAACGGTGAGGAGATATCCTCCTGGAAGTTCATGCAGTTCAAGTTCTTTGAGCAGTATGCACGGGTAAAGAAATACGCCAACAAAAAGGGCATAAGGATATTCGGTGATATGCCCATATATGTTTCCATGGATTCAGCGGACATATGGGCACACCCGGAGATGTTCATGCTGGACGGTGACAGGCGGCCTACAAAGGTGGCAGGCTGTCCCCCGGATGCATTTGCCGCAGGAGGACAGCTCTGGGGCAATCCCCTCTACGACTGGGACTACATGGAAAAGGACGATTACAGCTGGTGGGTGCAGCGCCTGAGATACAGCTCACAGCTTTTTGACCTCACCCGCATCGACCATTTCAGAGGATTCGAGTCCTTCTATGCAATTCCCGCAGACCGCAAGGATGCTGTAATAGGGGAGTGGATCAAGGGTCCCGGCATGGCGCTTTTTGCAAAGATAAAGAACGAGCTTGGGAACATCCCCCTTGTGGCTGAGGATCTGGGCTTTCTCGATGACGACGTGCGCAGGATGCTGGCAAGCACGGGGTATCCCGGCATGAAGGTCATGGAATTCGGCTTTGGCGGCGATGACAGCGAGCATCTCCCCCACAACATCCCCAAAAAGAGCGTGTGCTACATAGGAACACACGACAATCAGACTGCTGTGGGCTGGTATCTTTCCGCAGAGCCTGCCACCAAGAAGCGGATACGCAGATACCTGGGGCTGGGGAAGCTGGCAAGCGCTGAAAAGGTGTGCGATGCCCTTATAAGAGCCGCATACATGAGCCCTGCCGATACCTGCATAATACAGATGCAGGACGTTCTGCAGCTGGGGGATGAGGCACGCATGAACGTGCCCTCCACCATAGGCAACGGCAACTGGTGCTGGCGCATGAAGCACGACCAGCTGGATGCAGGCCTTGCAAAGAAGCTGAAAAAGCTGTGCAAAATATATTTCCGATGACATAAAGAAAGACAGGAAGCAGGAATGACACAGACGGCAGATCTCCCTTGTCTGCCCCGCAGTTCTTGATGACTGCTTCTGTCGGGAGGTGTTTATATGAAATTCAGACCATGCATAGACATACATCACGGAAAGGTAAAGCAGATAATCGGCGGCACTCTCACCAAGGATGGAGCGGATGAGAACTTTGTATCCGAAAAGGGTGCGGCATATTATGCGGAGCTTTTCAAGGCTCACGGTCTGACAGGGGGTCATGCCATACTCCTTGATGCAACATCAAGCGAATACTATGAGGCGGACAAGGACGAGATATTTGCAGCCCTCCGTGCCTACAAGGGCGGCCTTATGGCAGGGGGCGGAATAAACGACATCAATGCCGCTGAATACATAAGCAGAGGGGCATCCCATGTAATAGTGACCTCCTATGTTTTCTATGACGGGAAGATAAACTACGACCGTCTTGGCAGGCTCATCGACGCTGTGGGAAAGGAGCACCTTGTGCTTGATCTCTCATGCCGCAAGCATGACGGCAAATATGTGATAATGACCAACAAGTGGCAGAAGTTCACCAATATCGAGGTCAATATCCTCACCCTCATGAAGCTGGGGGAGTACTGCGATGAATTCCTTATCCACGCAGTAGATGCGGAGGGGCGGCGCAGCGGCTTTAACGAGGATATTGTGAAGACACTGGCGGATTCCGGGGTAAAGGCTACCTATGCCGGGGGCATATCCTCCGTTGACGACATTGAGCGCCTGCGTGAGTGCGGCAAGGACAGCGTGGACTTTACCGTAGGCAGTGCCCTTGATATATACGGGGGCGATCTCAGCTTTGAACTGCTCTGTGAGCGGTACGGCAGATGACCCGCAGCTTCTGAATACGAAACAAAGCACATCGGCAGGAATGCTGATGTGCTTTTTTAATTGACAGAAAAGTAAAAACGTGATATACTGTATATCTATCAAAGAAGCATAAATACACTGTGAGGTTTGGAAAAATGCATAAGATCAAAATTGACACAGATAAAAAGATCACAGATATTTCAAAGAG
>DGXE01000052.1 GCA_002395525.1 Ruminococcus sp. UBA4240 | reverse complement strand
GAAAGGGTTATAATGCATACTCTTAGCAAAGTCGATAGTATTAAAGACCTTGATCTTGTACGGCTGATAGATTGGCTGTTTTTTGCCGTTCTTGTCCGTCGTATACATCACTTTGCCGCTTTCGTCACGCATAGGGCGGCCCCGCTCAAGCATCTTTCCGCACTCCACGAGAACCGTACCTTTCGGATCAGTAACAACGTAGCTGCTGTGCATCTGCATCAGGTTCGGTTTTACGAAAAATCTGGTCTTACCTGATCCGGATCCACCGATGATAAGGCAGTTCTTGTTGCGGGCGTACTTCGGAGCGGAGGGTTTGCCCATAGTCAGGTATTCCGTCTGAGTCAGGATCACATTGTTTTCAAAGCAGGAAGAATCCATATATGGTTCTATATCCTTTGCCGTACCCCATACGGCAGAGCCGTATTCTTCGCCCTGACGGAATTTCTTTCGGTTCTTCGACTTGACATAGATAACAAGTCTCATAATCCCTGCAACAATCAAGCCGAAAAGAAGATCATAGGGGTGTAAGCTGGGAAAGACCTTTGCAAAAGCCGTTCCGAGGTTGCTCATGAAGGGCATCAGCTTTTCCTGAAAGCCATTGCCCTCAGCCGTTCGATACGCATAGCCGATCAGGTTACCGACATAAGAGAAAGCTACATAGGGAATCGCCTTGATGATCAGCTTTTTGAGCTTCTTCGAGTTGATCTGCAATGATGCAGTCCCTTTCTGTCAGTATCGGCATAAAGAAAAGCCGTAAAAGTATCGTCTGCTCTTGCCCGTGGAACGGGGGCAGACTTATAGGAATCGAAACCTCTCATCTTCTGTTCTCCCTTGTTTTCTCTCTCTGTTTCTGTTTGCGAGGCTTGCTTGCCACACGAGCTGCTTCTTTGTGCATCTGCTCACGGGTGATCTCGCCGCGCTTCTTGGTCTTGTCCTGCCCCTTGCCGGCATACTCGGTAAATGCTTTCTTGAAATCCTCTGTCTTAGCAGCGGAAAAGAAAACATGATAAGTAGGCGGCTCGGTCTTTTTATCTGTTTTCAGGGCAAAATCAATGTCGTACTTCCTTGCGGTTTTCAGGAAATCACCGATATTCTCGTCTGATACCTCAATGCTGTCGAGCTTAGAAACGGACTTCTCCTGCAACTGCTTGTAGGTCATACGTCCTGTTTTCTCTGCCTTACCGGACATAAACTCCTGCAAGGCGGTTTTCAGCACATCAGCCGTGATTTTCTCAGCCTTGAACGAAATATCTATGGTTTTCCTTGCACCGCTCTCAAAATCCGAAGGCATCAGGCGTCACCGCCTTTGCCTGCCTGAGACATCTCGAATGTGGAGAATGCTTCACTCTGGAGCCATCTGATCAGCTCTGCCTTTGCATTCATAGCGGAAGCCTCGTCATCGAAGCTGCCGAGCAGAATAGCATCGTTCTTCTCGTCCATACTCGTCACGCCGACAAGGTTATAGCCGAGAACATTCTCATCATCATCGAGTTCATCATCGACGAAAACAGCAAGCAGATTGCTGTAGTTGACGATAATACCGTCCTGGGTAATGATAGACTTAGCCATGATCTTCACCATCCTTTCTGTTATGCTCTATGAGCTGGGGTAGGGTTTTGTAGCCTGGGATTGGTTGTTAGTCTTCCGGCTTCGGGTTGAAATAGCCGAGCTTATCCCAGACCAGCTTGTCAGGACAGAAATAGCTGTATCTTGTGCCGTTATCAGCTTTCAGAGCATATCCGAAGTCGAATACACCTTCACGCAGACCGCGCTTAAGATAATCCTCACTTCTGCCTGTAGCCTTTGCAATTTCGCTGATAGGAACATCACGGCACGTAAAGACCGGATCAGCTCTTGCAGGCTTTTGGGTTGCAGCCATAGGTACACCTCCTTCCATAACGGTCAGTCATTGTGACCGCCAAAGTCTCTCTTGACGGCATATTCCGCCCATCTTGACTCAGCATTGTCCCTGAATCGCTTGCTGTTGGCTTCATTGAACAGGGTGCTGATAAGGTAACTCTCAAAGTTGTGAACATTGTCGATACGTTCCATCTGCTCGATAGCATTCTGAAGAACCTCAATATCGACCTTCAGCATTGCCGACTTAATGACCTCCCTGGGAAATTCCTGACCACAGATACGTTCCGTGGGTTTACGGGAACAGATTTGTCTGACGATCATCTGTACGATCTCCTCAGCCTCAGATTCATCTTTAAGCCATTCAGCGAAGTCAAAGAAGTCGATGTTCTGCTTAACAACGTCTGTATAAACAGCCTTTTCGCTTACATATCCGTCCATCTGTCTGTCATCTGCCGAGTTTTCAACAGTCCGCTGTGCGGCAGGGGCAGATTGATAGATTGATTCTTCTTCCATTGATTTTTCTTTTTTTGATTCTTCTTTGATTGTTTTTTTATAAGCGTCCTGATTTTCAAGATGTGATTGACCTTGATTTAGGTTTTCCGTATCAAGTAATTCCGTATCTTGCAAATCAGCGTCTTGCGAGGGTATAAAAATGGGACTGTCAACATTATCACAGGACTGGTCCTCATCAGGGGCTTCATAAGGCTCATCATAGATGAAGTATTCCCAATCCACGATCCTGCCCTTCTCATAGACACGCTCCCTTTTGAGATACTTAGTTTCTTCGAGCTTTTTCAGAGCATTTGCAATCTTGGTAACACCTTCGCCCATAACGGCTGCAAGCCCTCTGATCGTGAAGTTCCAGCCGTCAGACATGGATACCATTGTACAGTAAACTCCACGGGGGGAGCTTCCGACTCTCTTGTCCCTGAGAATCGTATTGTAGATGATCGTAAAATCCTGCGTAAATTCCTTTCTCAGCTTTGGCATAATATCGTCCTCCTGCATTTTTGCTGTCAGATGTTCTTCATTCCGGGAATACATTATCAAGCATAGAAAAAACCATCTTGAATTTGTTTATTTATACCAGAACGCTTGACAAAAGCAAATAGCCATGATATAATAGGAAAAGTTGAATATATAGTCATTTGAACAGAATTGTGGGACAAATGACTATGAAACCAGAAACGTGAAAGCTGTGCCGCCACGTTTGCAAGCCGGCTATGAATTGGCTTAGCAGAGCGTTTTAAGTTTTAGCAATAAAAAAAGCCCCTCATTTATGAGGAGCATTGCTGATCTATTCTGTTTTAGGCATAAAAATAGCGGACAACGCTCCATGATATGGAACATCATCCGCTTATAGTTATGTATTTTGAGTTTTCTCTGAGAGTGTCAACAGCTCAGGCTTTACCGCAGATTTTGTGATTCTACCATTTCTACCGAGTAACAAGTCTGTCTACCGTGACTTCTACCAAAACCGTCTTTTTTCCGCTTTTCAGAAATCGCGCAAATTCGGGAAATCTCGATTCCGAACACTCTGAAAGCTCGTAATTTCGGGAAAAAAACGGACTAAAAGGGACTCTAACGGACTAAAACGGAACAGAATTATTAAAACTTAAAATCCCTCGGAGTAAAATCCGTACCGGTTCAAGTCCGGTCAGCGGCACCAGCTATAAAAACAAGTAAAACCCGTCTGTACAAAGCGTACAGGCGGGTTTTCGCTGTTCGGTCACGTCTGTGCCTACCGGGAAGATAATGCTCCTGACGGAGCAAGTATGACACTCCCGCCTGGCAGGGCATTAGTAAAGCCGCCCCATACAGCGGAGCGGCGAAACTGTAAAAGTATCAGTCTGTCCTGACCGTCAAGCGTTTGAAGATGCAGCACTGCTTTCCGCTTTGCCAATGTGTCTGTTCCACATCGTCACCAACTTTTGTTGGGTCATCGGATTCCCTTCTTGCATCCGAGAAGTCGCCTGCTTTGCAGGGTCAGTACATTCGCAATTGAACGCACAAGTTACCAGTCTCCTTTTAGCTTGCGCCTGACTGGAGCATCGCATCATCATATCTGATACGCAGATCACTGTGAGTACTGCCGTCACAGAAAGGTTGTGATTAGTTTAACGTCACCCGATTGGAAGCCAGGAGGACGGTTTATGTTCTTTATACGTCTTCTCGTCTTGCATAAGCTTTCATCCGATATGCGGCAGCTTTGCCAGAGATGCGGCTATCTCCTCATCTGTGGGGATGTAGTCCGTCATGGTGCCGTTGTTGTATGCCTCGTATGCGTACATATCAAAGTAGCCCGTGCCTGTAAGGCCGAAGAGTATGGTCTTCTCCTCTCCTGTCTCCTTGCATTTCAGAGCCTCGTCAATTGCCGCCCTTATGGCGTGGCTGCTTTCGGGTGCGGGGAGTATGCCCTCCACCCTTGCAAACTGCTCGGCAGCTTCAAACACGCTTGTCTGCTCCACGCTGCGTGCCTCCATGAGCCCCTGGTCGTACAGCTCGGAGAGTATGGAGCTCATGCCGTGATACCTCAGTCCCCCTGCATGATTGGGTGAGGGCATGAAACCGCTGCCCAGAGTGTACATCTTCTGCAGAGGGCATACCTTGCCCGTGTCGCAGAAGTCGTAGGCGTACTTTCCCCTTGTGAGAGAAGGGCAGGATGCGGGCTCTACTGCAATAAAGCGGTAATCAGCCTCACCACGCAGCTTTTCTCCCATAAAGGGTGAGATAAGCCCGCCAAGGTTGGAGCCGCCTCCGGCGCAGCCGATGATTATATCGGGCTTTACCCCGTACTTGTCAAGGGCGGCTTTTGCTTCAAGACCTATAACGGACTGGTGGAGCAGCACCTGTGAGAGCACACTGCCCAGTACATAGCGATACCCGGGTGTTGAAACAGCCGCCTCCACTGCCTCGGAGATGGCACAGCCAAGGCTGCCGTTGGTGCCGGGGAATTCCGCAAGTATCCTGCGGCCTACATCTGTTGTATCGGAGGGGGAGGGTGTGACCTTTGCCCCGTATGTGCGCATGACCTCTCGGCGGAAGGGCTTCTGCTCATAGGAGACCTTCACCATGTACACCCTGCAGTCAAGCTCAAAGTAGGAGCACGCCATGGAAAGGGCAGTGCCCCACTGTCCTGCGCCCGTTTCGGTGGTAACCCCCTTCAGACCCTGTGCCTTGGCATAGTAGGCCTGTGCAATGGCAGAATTGAGCTTATGGCTGCCGCTGGTGTTGTTCCCCTCAAACTTGTAATAAATCTTTGCGGGGGTGTCCAGCTTCTTTTCAAGGCAGTATGCCCTTATGAGAGGGGAGGGGCGGAACATCCTGTAGAAGTCGATTATAGGCTCCGGGATGTCGATATAGGGGTCTGTTTCGTTGAGCTCCTGCTTTACCAGCTCATCGCAGAACACAGCGGAGAGCTGTTCGGGAGTGCAGGGCTTGCCCGTGGCAGGGTCCAGCAGGGGAGCGGGCTTTTTCTTCATATCCGCACGGACGTTGTACCACCGGCGGGGCAGCTCCTCCTCACTTAGAAAGATCTTGTAGGGTATCTTTTCTGTTGACATTTCAATCTCCTCACTTATTAATGTAATGTAGAATGAATAATGAACCGTTCTTACGGGGGTTTTGGCAGCTGTGTTTCCTTTTTGAACGCTGCGCTTGCCTAAGCTAAGCTATGCTATGCATCATCCGCTATTCGTTTCTTTCCCTTCTGCATAAGGTATGCCGCAAAGGAGGAAAGGCGCTGGGGTGCAAGGTGTGATCCTGCGGCTATGGCTTTGCAGTACAGGGTGGGGATAATGAACAGGGGAGCACGTTTCATCTGTCTGAGGGTGTAGGATACACACTCTTCGGGGCTTATCCCCTTGAAGATGCTTGATATGCCCGCATTGCGGTTGAAGTCAGTGGTGACAGGTCCGGGGCACAGCACCGATACGTGTACGGGGCTTTTTCGCATGGCAAGCTCGGTGTGTACTGCCACAGTCTGCCGCACCACATACGCCTTTGAGGAATAGTAGGAGGACATATGGGGCCCCGGCAGGAATCCCGCTATGGAGCCTGTATTCAGGATATAGCCCCGCCCCTGCTTTTCAAAGTCCTTCAAAAACAGCTTGAACAGCAGGTGCATGGCCTTGATGTTCACATCAATCATTGACAGCTCTTTTGTCAGGGAGCTTTCGGTGAAATCTCCGTACACCCCGAAGCCTGCATTGTTGATAAGTATATCAGGGTGATATTCCCTCACAGCGGCGTACAGGTCAATGCATGACCTTGTGTCGGATATGTCTGCTGTGAAATAATCGCATTTATCTGCGCCTATCTCTTTTCTGAGGGCTCTGAGCCTTTCCTCATTCCTCCCGCAGAGCAGCACATAACAGCCCCTTGCGGCAAGCTGCCTTGCAAACTCCGCCCCTATCCCGGACGAAGCCCCTGTTATGACCGCTATATGTTGTATGCTTCCCATAGTGACCTCCTATCTGTATTTCTTCCGCTCTTCACGGGCTCTTCTGCGCACAAACTGACCTATGGCCTTTCTGATTGCGATGTATTTGTCCACGAAGCGGTCACGGCTTTCCTCCGTGGCGGCTTGTTCTCCGTAAACCACATCCTCCAGGGTGTAGGCAAGGGGCGTTTCGTCCTCTCCCGTTATTTCCGAAAGTGAGGAGGTAAGTTCAAAGGGTGTCTTTACCCCCGGCTTTCTGACCACCTTTGTGCTGCTGTCCTGTATAAGGGCATAGGCGCTGCGTATACCCTGTGCAGGATCCATCCTGCGTAGCTTGTATTCCCTGTATCTGCCTGTGATAAGGGGCATGAGCAGAACCACCGCAAGTGTCCCCGCAAAGAATATGCCCACCACCGTCAGCACCACGGACACAAGGGATGTGTCCATAGTGAGGTTAAGGCCTCCCCCTGTATTGTCGGCAGTCTCTGTCATGGCGTACTCCGAGGGGACTGTGGGCTCAAATACGACCCAACCCATGTTCTGTATGTACACCTCCGGGAATGCGTGAGAGTTTGAGTCCTTGATGATGAAGGTGTTCTCCCGTGAGGACAGATCCGTGGTATAGCCTATGTCATAGCGGGCATTTAAGCCTGCTGCCCTTGCCATAAGCACAAATGCCGTGGCATAGTGGGTGCAGCTGCCTCTTTTTGAGGTGAACAGGAAATATTCCACGGAATCATCCGGGGCGATGTATTCAAGGTCGTAGCGGTAGCCGTTGAGCAAAAAATAGTTTGAAAGGGAGTTTGCCTTCTCCCAGTCGTAGGTGTCCCCGGCGGTTATCTCCAGTGCAAGCTCCCTCACACTGTCGGGAATTTCCTCTGTGTAGGGGGATACAGCCTGCTCGTATTCCTCTGCCTCCTGCATTTCGGCTAAATAGGCGGAAACACATCTGATGTGGACGCTGTCACCCTCGTCCCCGGTGTCTGTCAGCAGGGACAAAAGCTCTTCGAGCATTTCCCCGCTCTGCTCATCAGTCATGGATGCCCCACCCAGGGACAAAAAGTAGCGGCGGGAAAAGAACTCGTCGTAATACTCAATGGCATAGGCGAAGTCATTGGGATGGGGAGCGCTCAGTCTGTATACACCAGTCCTTGTCACCGATGGTGTCTCTCCGGGAAGGTAGTTCCTCACATTCACCACACGGGCGGGGGAGAGGTAGTACATGGCGCCGAAGTTTTCCGAGGAAACTATGACAGTATTGGTGGAATCAGGCAGAGACTCGTATTCTGCAAGAGATGTGAGCCCGTATTTTGAGGCAAAGCCGGGGGAGAGCTCCTCTCCTCGTTTTATGGCGCTTTGCAGCATGGCAAGGTTTGTGTATGTGCGGTGCTCGGTAAATTCCTCCGGGGTGTAGTAGGGCTCTGCTCCCCAGCCGTCTGCGTTTGTCCATGTGTTTTCCCCGTAGTCGTATATGTCAAAGGTCTGTCTCTTGAAGTAGGGGACAGTTGACGCATTGAGGGTATACAGGCGGCGGTTGGCAAAGTTGCGGAACAGGTCGGGTCCTCCGGAAAAATCGGAGAAGTTGGTATAATCCGCATTCAGGCTGGCGGTGAAGTTTGAGTCCATGAACAGCTCTTCAAATCTGTCATAAAAGATAGCCTCGGACTGCTTGGGCACTCCCGCTGACACTATGAGCAGGGCAACGGTGAACACGGCGGCTGAAAGGGTCTGCGCTGGGCTGCCTATGAAAGCGTTCACCTTTCCGCGCTCCCTGCGGACATGGGCTAAGAACAAAAGCACGTTCAGCAAAGCTATGACTGCAATGAAGAAATTATCCGCTGAGGTCAGTGTCTTTACATACAGTGCAAAGGGCACTATGGACAGCAGGGTGAGAAACATCATGCGGTACAGCACTTCGCTGAAATAGTACACCACAGCTCCGTAGAAGGGCACGAAGCTTATGAGCAGGGCTGCAAGATAGCGGTCATTGGTCTCTATGTCTTCAGATGCGGTGAGCAGCCATCTCTGGAAGGTCTCACCCCAGTCGTTGCCGAAGGTAAGGCGGAAGAATACCATAAAGCATATATGTATGATAACCCAGAAAAGCACACCGCCTATGAGGTGGTGCTTTTCCGTGAACAGGCACAGCCCGAAGGTCACAGCCGTGACGATGAGTACGCCTACAGTCCATATGCTGAAAAGGTAATCACCGTAGACACCGTACGTAGCAAGGGAAAGGGATACAGCCAGCAGAAAGGGCAGTGCCAGCCCCTTTGCCTTTGCAAGGAGGGTATTTGTCTTTTCGTTCAAATCACAGCCTCCTCTCCCTTGTCAAGGCCGGGTACACTTACCGCAGCCGCCACAAGTGTGTCCTTCCCCGTACCGGATGAGGCATCTATCACAGCCTGCAGCCCTTCGTCAAGATAGGGGGTGCAGTACACTGCCACACTGCCCTTCTGCTCCACTAATTCATCAGAAGGGATGCGGGGCACATCCGATGAGGTGTACTTGTAGGATGCAAGATAGGTCTGCACCATGGCAATATCGTTCTCATCCACGATGTTTACCACTTCAAAGCCCGTATCTCTGTAGCAGGTAAGGGTCACGGTGTAGTTTTCGGTGATGAAGTTTCTTATAAGTCCCAGAGCGGTCTCCACAGCCCACTGGCAGGCAAGGGCAAAGAGCTCCTCCCTTGTATTCCCCATAAGGTTCTTGGAGTTGTGGAAATACTGTATCTTCGCCTTGTCAGGGTCAAACACAGGATCTATGACCACCGACACGGAGGAGGCACTCTTTTCGTCGTCCTTTCGCACCAGCAGCATATTCCGCTTTGCGGACAGCTTCCAGTTTATGCGCTTTAAGGGGTCTCCGGGCACATATTCCCTGTGATCGTAGCCCGGAAAGCCGCCAAACATGGTGCTGCTGTCAGCTATGGTGTCCTCGCTGTCGTCCGCAAAGGCGGTAAGCTCGGAGGCCTGCCTGTAAAGGGCGTTGTTGAAGGACACCTGTGTGATGTCGGGGATAATGTCCGCTGTGGTGCTCATGGTGTTTACATCCGCATTTTTAGGCTTGAAGGAGAAGATGCCGAAATAGTCCGTCACCCGTATATCCTCCACCCCGAGCACGCAGGGACCGCAAATCTGTGCGGTGTAGGAGGCTATGAAGCTCTCCTCGGAAAGGGGCATGACCGACACATCATAGGATGACTTTTCACACACGGCGTGGACATTCTTCCTCAGCTTCACGGACACAGGGGGGGAGGGGAGGAACATGGCATTTCCCACAGTGACTGCCACCTCTATGGTGTCGCCCTTGCCCACAGTGCCTGCATCAGCCTGGGCGGTCACATATACCCGCCTTACAAAGCACAGTGTCAGCAGGAGGGATATTATGGGCGCAAAGAGAAAGGCAGCCAGCAGGAACCAGCCGATACTGCCGTCCATGTACAGTGCGAAGACCGTCACCAGCGCAACGGAAACAATGTAGTTGAAAAGCCCTGCGGCAATATTTCTTTTTCTGTTCATATCTGTCAGTGATGGGGTGCCGTGATCACACAGGCACCCTGACTGTTTCAAGGATGCGGTTTATTGCCCCCTCCTGTGAGCCGCAGGAGGAGCGTCCCTTGGGTGTGAGTATGATCCTGTGTGACAGCACATAGGGCGCAAGAAACTTGACATCATCCGGGATGACATAGCCCCGCCCGCTTATCATGGCATAGGCCTTGGAAGCCTTGTACAGGGCAATGGAGCCTCTCGGTGATACACCCAGCTTTATTATGTCCGTATTGCGTGTTTCGTTCACAAGGGCTACTATGTAGTTTTTAAGCTCCTCGGAGCAGCGCACGCTGCTGCATTTCTCGGAAAGGGCGATAATGTCCTCGCATGATATCACGGGGGAAAGGGACTTTGCATTCTGGCGCTGTTCGTTGTGTTCAAGTATGGCTATCTCGTCCTTGTTTTCGGGGTAGCCCATGGATATGCGCATGAGAAATCTGTCCATCTGCGCCTCGGGCAGGTGGTATGTGCCGTAGGTCTCCACAGGGTTCTGGGTGGCAAGCACCATAAAGGGGCGGGGCAGCTCGTAGGTCTCACCGTCGATGCTGACCTGACCCTCCTCCATTATCTCCAGCAGAGCAGATTGGGATTTGGGGCTGGCACGGTTTATCTCATCCGCAAGGAGAAAATTGCAGAATGCCGCACCCCTGCGGAACTCTCTGGAATGATCCCCCTGATTTATAAGGGTAAAGCCTGTTATATCCGTGGGCATGACATCGGGGGTCATCTGTATGCGGCCGAACTGCCCTCCCACGCTTCTTGCCAGGGCGGACACAAGCTGAGTTTTTCCCACACCGGGTACATCCTCTATGAGTACGTGACCCCCTGTGAGCATAGTGGTAAGCACCAGCTCAATGGCTTTTCTCTTGCCTACTATGACCTTTTCTATATTGTCTGTGAGTGCGGCGAGGCTTTCGTTTCTGTTTGCAGGTCTTTCCATATCAATTCTCCAATGCTTTTTTTGTAAAAACTCATTTCTTCCTGCTGCTGAAGAAAAGGGCGGCAAATACACCCACAGCAAGTGCAAGAACTGCAATTATGACAACGGACAGAGTGGAAAAGCCGCTGCTCTGGGCTGTCTTTTCGTGTGCTGATCCCGTCACCTGGGTCTGGGCGGCTGTTACCACCTGTGCAGAGCCTTCCGATGCGGAGCCCTCGCTCTGTAGGGAGGTCTCCTCCGAGGCAGGTCCCTCTGTGGCAGGGACTTCTGATGTCTGTGCCTCTGTCTGGGCAGGGGCGCTGTCAGCAGCGGCCTTCGGCGGCTGATAGGTGCTTTCGGGATCCAGGTCATAGGCCACGCTTATGAAGTTGTTTTCAAGGGCATCAAAGCCCGTGCCGCCTTCATAGGTGTGTATGGTCACATGGACATTCTGGAATGCGCCCTCTGCTATCTGAGGAGCGGTGTCTCCGTAATAGAATACGTTTTCAAGGTCATGGCAGTCCGCAAAGGCATTTGCGCCGATGGATACCACCTGTGGACCTATGTGCATCTGTGTGAGGGATGCTTTGTTGAAGCAGCCCTCGGGTACGGCGGTTATCTTCTCCGGGAGAGAAAAGGCAGCAAGAGCCTTGCAGTCTGCAAAGGCGTTTGCTCCTATGGTCTCAAGCTCGGCGGGAACATCAAAGCCCTCCACCAGCTCACAGCCCTCAAATGCGCTGTTTCCGATATTGCGCACGGATGCGGGCATGGACACCTTAAGGAGAGCTCTGTTGCCTGAAAAGGCATTGTCGCCTATGGTAACGGTATTTGAAGGCAGGCTCACATAAGAGAGCTTGTTTCTGCTGGCAAGGGCGTTTGCAGGTATCTCGCCCTTCTCGGTCTGCGCCCCTGCAAGCTCTAAATATTCGATATTCGGGTATCCGCATATGGCGGCGTAGTCAGCCTCACTGAGACTTCCCCCGGATACGCTGATGCGTGTGATGTTGTTGAGATCCACACCGTTTTTCGCCTTGTCTATGGCGGCAGAGAGGGCACCTGTCTCAAAGCTGTCCACGGTCACATAACCCTCGTTCTCCTCAGCGGAAACGGTCTCAAATATGGGAAGCAGTACAAATCCCAGTATCATGACCACAGCGGCTACAAACATGATGACTCTTATGATATTCTTTTTGGTTTCTTTTTTCATAGGACGCATAATAATCTCCCATCTGACAATTGGATACAGTGTGCAAAAGGCATGGCAGCCTATTCATCAAGCACCTTGAAGCCGCCTCCGGTGAATTTGAACATCTCCGTTGAAAGGGGTGTGGAGGCAAAGCGGAATTCCTCATTAAGGGCATCCCGTACAGTTTCCAGCATATGTCCGCTCACATCCGACACTGCTACCATGAAATCCTTTGAGGGGGCGCAGGCAAGGAAAACCTTCCCAAGCTTTGGCACCATAAAGGGGTAGAAGTCGGAGCAGGTCATGAGCGCCGCTGTAAAGGCATTGCGGGTGGTGAATTCTATGCATCTGACGGGCATAT
This sequence comes from Ruminococcus sp. UBA4240, assembly GCA_002395525.1. Taxonomy (GTDB): domain Bacteria; phylum Bacillota; class Clostridia; order Oscillospirales; family Ruminococcaceae; genus Huintestinicola. The sequence continues at coordinate 22,360 of DGXE01000052.1, read as the reverse complement.
CATCGCTTATTACGGATACATCCATTTTCACGCTGTCAAGAAGCCGTGACAGATTGCGGTCTGCCACGGAGAACATCACCTGTGCAGGAATGTCCCAGCGGGTAAGGTAGGTGCTGTCAAGTATGCGGGCATGGACATCATCCCCGGAATAGCACATGACCTTGCGCAGCTTGGCGGAAACAGGTGCGGCGATCATGGAGGGGGAGATCTCCTCCTCACGCATGATGACGTAACGCAGGAACTCCTGTCCGTTGGTAAAGGACACAAGCCTGTCAAGGGCATCAAAGTCGCCCTCGGTGCGCCTTACCAGCTTTTCGGCAATGGATTCGTCACGGGAGCGTGCAAACAGGAATTTCTCAGTGGATATGTCAAAGCCCAGCTCGTTCTCACCGTCGGTGACGATATAATAATCCCCGGAGGGACGTCTGACCACGGCAAAGCCGTTCTTCTTCAGGGCATTGCGGTAAAGCCTGTTGAAGCGCTCGTCGGTCTTCTTGTCCACAAGCAGGGAGGAATAATCATAGCTCATAGGTCTTTCCTTTAAGGGTTTCAGTCACGGGTGATAACAAGGCTTGCAATGCCACGGCCATCGGTGGTCTTTATCTCGAATACGCCGTCTTTGTAGGTGGCATAGGTGGGGGGATTGCCCCCCTTCGGCAGGGATACGGATCCTGTATTTACATAGTATATGCCGTTTTTCTTTTCAGCCCTGTACAGATGGGTGTGTCCCGATATGACGATATCCCCCGGATTGATAAGGGGCAGAGCCTCCGGGTCGCACAGGTGGCCGTGGGTGCAGTATGCCATGTGGGAATGTCTGTCCCCGGTGAGGTCATCATCCTTTTTAAGAGGCTCCCGCAGCCACAGCACAAGGCTGTCTGACATAATGGGGAAGGAGAGCACCATCTGGTCCACCTCCGCATCGCAGTTGCCCCGCACGCAGAGCAGATCCCTTGCATGGGCGTTGAGCAGCTCCGTTACCTGTACCGGGGCATAGTCCTCCGGCACGTTGTTTCTCGGACCGTGATAGAGCAGATCCCCAAGGAGTATGAGCTTTTCGGGCTTTTCAGCCTCAAAGCGGTCAAACACCGCCCTGCAGCCCCCAAGAGAGCCGTGTATATCGGATGCAAACATCAGCTTCATATAAACACCTGTCTGTAAGTTGTGTATCTTGTGTGCCGGTGCGGTTATCTTGTTATTCTCTCTTCCGCAAGGTCGATGAGCTTGTCAAGAAGCTCGGAATAGCCTATGCCGAAGTTCTCCATAAGCTTTGGGTACATACTGATGGAGGTAAAGCCCGGCATGGTGTTTATCTCGTTTAAATATACCGTGTCATTGTCAGCAAGGAAGAAATCCACCCTTGACAGCCCGAAGCACCCTAACACCTTGAATGCCTTTACGGCAGTGTCCTTCAGCTCCTTTGCGGCAGCCGGGGATATGTCCGCAGGTATGGCAAGCCTTGATGTGCCCATGATGTACTTTGCATCATAGTCGTAGAAGTCGTTGCAGGAAACGATCTCACCCGGCTCGGAGGAGAAGGGGTTCTCGCTCCCCAGCACTGCACACTCGATCTCACGCCCCTTGATGTATTCCTCCACTATGACCTTCTTGTCATGGGTGAAGGCGAATTTTATGGCGTTTTTAAGGTCTTCAAAGCGGGTGGCCTTGTTCACTCCCACTGAGGAGCCGCTGCAGGCGGGCTTTACAAAGAGGGGGAAGTCCAGCTCATCCACGATCCGGTCACATATGCTGTCAAGGTTCCCCAGATCCTTCTGGAGTATGCTCCTGTACCGTGCCATGCGGATGCCGTGGTATTCGCATATCACATGGGCGAACTCCTTGTCCATACAGGCGGCGGAGGCAAAGCAGCCGCAGCCCACATAGGGGATCTTTGCCATGTCAAGCAGCCCCTGTATGGTGCCGTCCTCTCCGTATTTGCCGTGGAGCACGGGGAACACGCAGTCCACCTTGATTATGTTTATCTCATTGCCTGTCAGGGTGGCAATGCCCCTGTACAGAGGGTCGGGGAGTATGGCGGCAGGCACGTTGTCCGTGTTTATCTCCCATGTGTCCTGCTTTATCTCCTCCACATCGCCGGGAAAGAAGTACCAGCGCCCCTTGCGGGTGATGCCGATGGGTATGACCTCGTACTTTGACTTGTCAAGGTTGTTTATAACGTTTGATGCGGATATAAGTGAAATGTCATGTTCGTTGGACATACCACCGAATATGACTGCGATCTTCTTTTTAGCCATGATCTTACTCCTGTATAGTTGCTTTTGATGCCAAGCTCTGTATCTCTTTTGATGTGAACACGTATTTTTTGTCACAGAAGTGACAGCATATCTCCGTCTTTTCTTCCTTAGCCATATCGGCAAGCTCATCACGCCCTAAGGATATGAGCGCCTTCTCCACCCGCTCCCGTGAGCAGTCGCACTTGTAGGAGGAGGTGAATGTGTCTATGATTTCGGGGTCAAGACCCTCAAGCACAGCCTTTGCCATCTTTTCGGCATCGTAGCCGGAGGTGAGCATCTGTGTCACGGAGGGGAGAGCCTTTACATTTGCCTCTATGCGGTCTATTACATCATCCGGGGCAAGGGGCAGCAGCTGTACCAGAAATCCCCCTGCCGCCTTTACCGTTAGATCCGGGTTTACCAGCACCCCCAGACCGCATACGGTGGGTATCTGCTCGGAGTATGCATAATAGGCGGCGATATCCTCGGCTATCTCCCCGGAGGTTATGGGTATCTGCCCGGAATAGGGCTCCTTGAGCCCCAGATCCTTTACCACGCTTAAGATCCCGTCTGTGCCCACGGCTCCCGCCACGTCAAGCTTGCCCTTTGCATTGAGTGGTATCTCCACAACAGGGTTCTGCACGTAGCTTTTTACATTGCCCATGCCGTCTGCCACGGCGATGAGCGCCCCGGCAGGGCCGCCCCCGTTCAGGCGCAGGGTCAGGGAGTCGTCCCGCCCCTTAAGACCTATGCCCATAAGGGCTGCTCCGATGGACAGCCGCCCCAGGGCTGCTGTCACCACTGCTGAGGTGGTGTGTATCCTTTCTATCTCGGATACTATGTCAAGTGCGTCCATGGCGGTGCAGACTGCGGCGCCGTCATGGGATAATACTCTGACTGTATTTGCCATATCTTCCTCTTATGTATTTTCTGAAAGCCTTGCGGCATATGTGATGCGCAGGCTGTCCCCGTCAGCCGCCCTGTTGGTGAAGCCGTCACAGCAGGCGCAGACCTCAAAGCCTGTGCGCTTTAAAAGGGATGTGATGACCTCCTGCTCGAATGTTATCTCGGAAAGCTCCTCTGTGCTGCGCTCCCACACATCCCCTTGACGTGCGAAGATGTCAAGACACATATCCACCCTGCTGTCCTCGCCGTAACATTCGGAATTCTGCCATACGCAGTATACATCCTCCATGTCATAGACGAAGGTCTCACCGGAGAGCAGCTCTCTGTGCTTCAAGGGGGTGTTCATGTCAAAGATGAATAGCCCGCCCTGCGCCAGATTCTCAGCCGCTGCGGAAAAGGTCATGGAGATGTCTGCAAGGCTGTCAAGGTGACACAGCCCGTCTAAGGTGCAGGTGATGACATCTGCGGCATATGGGAGATACAGCTCCCTCATGTCCTGCTGCACAAAGGCTATGCCGTCATTACCCTTGTTCCATGCCACGTTCAGCATCTCAGGGGATATGTCCGTCCCTGTAACGCTGTCAAAGCCGGGGGCTAAGAGCCGTGTAAGGGTGCCTGTACCGCAGGCAAGGTCGCACAGCACCTTCCCATCGGGGCAGTACTGCACTATAAGCTGCCGGTACAGCGCCGCTATATCCTTGTAGGGCACATCCGCCATGAGCATATCATATACATCCGCAAAGTGTGTGTACATTACTCTGCCTCTTTTTCGCTGTCTGCCAGCCTCGGGAGTATGATGCGGTAGCCGTCGCCGCTGTACTTGCTCTCAAGGGTCCTCTTTACCCTTGATATGGTGGCAGTGGAGGCGCCTGTTGTCATGGATATCTCGTTGTATATCTTCCCCTCGGAAAGCATCTTTGCCACTACCAGCCTCTGGTTTATGGAGCTTATCTCGGATGCGGTGCACAGGTCATCAAGAAATGCCGCACATTCCTCACGAGATCCAAGGCACAGAAGAGCATCATACAGGAGAGAGAAGTCTGTATTTCCCTGCTTCAATCGTTTCATCCCCTTTATGAGAAAATTCATCCTTTCTATTTTAACACACTAAATTATAAAAGTAAAGGGCTTTTTAAAAATTTTTACCAAATTGTAAAGAGTGTACACAAAAGCCGTTGTACCGGGCATATATGGACAGCTGTAAAAAAATTTCATTCTCCACTTGACGATATGACTTTTATGGTATATAATTGTGTTGAATGCAGCATCAGCGCACAGGCTGTATAACTCAAGAAGAGGGGAAATGGACAATGGCAAATGTAAATCAGCAGCGGACAGGCACTTCACGCAGCGGACAGATGAATATCCGCCCCGGCATGGGAGGGGCTGTTATCATAGCGGCTCTCATTCTGGGCATATGCATCATCATAGCCGCATCCACGGTCAGCAGCTCTGTAAAGAAGCTGTGTGCGGCAGTGGAGGGGCAGACCTTCACCTCATCCTATACGGCTCCCTCGAACCTGAGCATTAAGACAGGGGCTGAAAAGCGCTATTTCACCGAAGAGGAGGCAGCCGCATATCTCTCCGTAGACAAGGGAGACATTACGGATGCCATTAAATCGGGGGATATAAACGAGTACGTGAAGACATCCTCCGGATATGTCATTTCAGCCGCCGAGCTGGATGACTATTTCAGCACCAAGGCTTATGACCAGTACAGAGCCGATCATTCGGAGGAATGACCAGAACGGGAAGAAAACAGACCGCCTGCCCGTTTGACATCAGTAATAAGCGGCGCAGGCTATTTTTCGAGGTAAGGTATGATAAGTAAACGTATTGCCGCAGGGGCGTGTGCGCTCCTGCTGCTCACAGGCTGCGGCTCCGGACAGGGGCTGTCCTCTGCATTTGGCTCCGCTCCTCAGTGGGTGGATTCGGATGTGGCGGAGCTTGTCCCCACAGGCGGGGAGATACGTCCTCAGGACGATTTTGCCGCATATGCAAACTATGATTTCATCCGCTCCGGTGAAAGGGCAGGAGGTGTTATTGCCACCATTGCAAACCTCACTCTGCGTGTGGATGAGATGCTCCACGGGGAGATAGGGGGCAGCAAGGGCGCCGATGAGCTTGCCAAATACTGTGAGCTTATGTACGACGATGAGTATGCCGCCGCACAGGGCTATGCGCCACTGAAGGAGTTCACGGATGACATCGGCTCCATCCACAGTACACAGGAGCTGTACTCCTTCATCTGCGACCCTGAGCGCAACCCCCTGGGATACGGCCTTCTTGTGCCCTATGAGGCGATCCGCTCTAAAAATGACCCCACAAGGTATATGGTGTTGCTCATGGGCCCGGAGACATCCCTTTCTCAGTCCATGTACACGAATATGACTGCCTCCGAATATGAGGACAAGCTGCTCAATGACAGGCTCATGGAACATCTGCTCACAAATGTGGGCTACGATGCGGCGGGAGCAAAGAAGGTCATACTCAACTGCTACGAAACGGAGAAGTTCCTGGCTGAAAACACCGTTCCCCTTGCAGGCACGGAGGATACCTTCACCGTCACCCGTGAGGCTCTGGATGAGCTTGACAAGGGCTATCCCACCCTTCAGTTCCTTGACAGCTGGGGCTACGGCTCCCTTGACAGCTTTGTTCCCGACAAGGGGCTGGTGAAAAAGGCTGACAGCTTCTGCACCGCCCACCCGGACAAGGTGCGTGACTTTCTCATATGCCGCTATCTGGAGGAGCTGTACATCTGCCTTGACAGTGCAAACATGGATAAGATTGCAGCGGTCACAGAGCCCCTTACCTATATAAGCGAGGAGCCTCCCATGTTTGAGGAGGAGATAATGGGCAAATACGACCGCATAGACACCTTTATAAACTGCACCGCCATGAGCGCCCCCTGTGCCCAGCTTTACTGCGGCACATACATCACCGATGAGGCACGAACAAGGCTCTGGGACATGACAAAGGATCTCATCGCAAAGTTCGGCATCGTGATAGACGAACAGGAGTGGCTCAGTGACCAGGGGAAGGCAGCCGCCCATGAAAAGCTGGATGCCATGCGTGTCCATGTTATTGATATGGACTGGGATCTGGCGGACTATTCAGGGCTCAACATCACATCCAAGGCACAGGGCGGCAGCTTTGTCAGGGCATATGCGGATGTGAAGCGGTTTGAATGCTTTAACACCGCCGCCCGCCTCTCCTCCCCCTATGATATAAACGTGTGGGATCCAAGATATGTGACTTTGAACACCATGCAGTGCAATTCCGTGTATATGCCCGGCAATAACGGCATTTATATCTTTGCAGGCATTGTGGTGGATCCCATGTACCACGACGGCATGACCGACGAGGAGCTTCTGGGTCACCTGGGCTATGTGGTAGGCCATGAGATCACCCACGGTTTCGATATAAACGGCGTGGAATATGACGGTCAGGGGCTGAAGAATATGTGGCTGCCTCTGGAGGATCAGGCGGCTTTTTCCGATATGTCCTCCGATGTGGGGCACTACTTCTCAAGTATGCACCCCTATGACAACTGCGGCATATATCAGGGCAGCCGTGTCACTCCGGAGGCCATAGCAGATATGGGGGGTATCCGCCTGGGACTGTCTGTGGCAAAGGACATTGAGGGCTTTGACTACGACAGGTACTTCCGCAGCGTGGCTGAATCATGGCAGATAAGCCGCAGCCTTGACGAGGAAAGATACTACTTTGCCTCGGACGAGCATCCGCTGGCATATCTCAGGATAAATGCGGTGCTCACTCAGTTTGACGAATTTTACGAGACCTACGGCGTGCAGGAGGGGGACGGTATGTACACCGCTCCCGACAAGCGTGTAAGGATATGGTAGCTTTTAGGACAAGGAGAACTACGATGGACGATGTATTAAAGCTCAGCGGTGTGGTAAAGCGCTACGGCAGCCATGAGGTGCTCAGGGGTGTCGATATGCAGGTGAACAGGGGGGATATTTACGGCCTTGTGGGTAAGAACGGCGCCGGAAAGACCACCATATTCAAGATGATACTCGGCCTTTCGGAGATGAATGACGGCACAGTATCCCTCTTTGGCAGCACGGATGCAAAGAGCACCCGTGAGGCAAGGCAGAAGATAGGCTTCCTTGTGGGGGCTAAGTTCTACGGCTATCTTTCCGCAAAGGAAAACCTTGAATACTATGCCCGTGTGAAGGGCATACCCGTCAGACAGATAAAAAAGGAGATAGAAAGGGTGCTGGAGGTGGTAGGGCTTGAAAACAGCAAAAAGCCCTTCAAGTCCTTCTCTCTGGGCATGACACAGAGACTTGGCATTGCAAACGCCATACTCGGGAACCCGGAGCTTCTTATCCTTGATGAGCCTACAAACGGCCTCGACCCCCAGGGCATTGCGGATGTGCGGCATATGTGCAAACGCCTGCGTGATGAATACGGCATGACTGTAATAGTGTCCTCCCATATACTGGGGGAGCTTGAACACACTGCCGACAGATTCGGCATCGTGAATGAGGGTGTCATTGTCCGTGAGATAAGTCAGGATGACCTGAAGGAAAAGGAAAATGTGATCGAGATAGCGGTGGACGACCTTGCAAGGGCAAAGCAGGTGCTCTCCGAAAACGGTGTGCACATCCTGCGTGAGGTAGAGGAGCGTTCCACTCTGGAGGACTACTATTTCAGACTGATCGGGGGCGGCAAGGAATGATCAGAATCATGAGGGCGGATCTGCGCCGCATCCTCCGTACAAAGGGATTCCATATCTTCAATGTATTTCTGGTGCTCTTTATGCCCATATTCCTCTTGAGTGAAGACAAGCAGACCGCTCTGGACAAGGCGGATTCCTTCCTGTCCATGGGAGGTATCCTTCTGGTGTCGCTGCTTGCCATAATAAAGGTCTATTCCGATGAGCTCCATGCGGGCACCATACAGGGGGCAATAGGTGCCGGGATAAAGCGTGACAGCGTTGTAGCGGCAAAGTTTCTGAGCTGTGCCATTATCGGCATATTCGAGCTGGGATTTATACTTCTTCTCATGTTCGGGGTAATGGCACTGGATGACAGCATCCTGTTCACGAAAAACGACCATCTTATGCTTGTATACTCCTGTATATGCCACTATGTGGTCTTTCTTGACTGCATTGCACTTTCATCACTGGTGCTGTATGCCTCCTGGAGCGTGCCGGCGGCGTTCATTACCGATGTTGCGGTCGTGCTCCTGCTGCCTGCCGTGTTTTCCTGGGTGGATTCCCTTTTAAATACGGTATTTACCGAGCTGTGGGTGAAGGGGCTTGTTGAGGTTGCATATGTTTCACTGTGTAACGGTGCGTTTGATGCACGCCTCATAATCGCAGTGCTTGTCTATGTGATACTGCCCGCATATCTTTCGGCAGCGGTATTCAGAAGGAAGGAGCTTGAACTGTGAGAAAACTCATAATGGCTGATCTGCGCCGCATTTTGAAAAAGCCCGTTTTTCTGGCGGCTTTCCTGCTGATGACACTGGTGGAGATCATCATGCTGTTTCGCAACCTGGGGAATGGCTATAACGATGACTATGCCTTCTTTGTGGCAGCGACCACCCTTATCAACTTTGGTACCCTCGTGTTCAGCCTGTCTGCCCTGATCGGGGTATATTCCGATGAGTTCAGATCCCAGGTATACATAGCCGCCATAGGCAGAGGGCTTTCAAGGACGAAATTCGTCATTGCAAAGTTTATCGACTGCATGGTGCTGCTTGCGGTGCAGTATGCGGCAAGCGGGGCAGCCGTGGTGATATGCGGCGCTGTCACGGGTCACGTCCTTAGAGGGCAGCTCCTTGCGATTTATCTGTTCACTATGGTGTCACAGGGCTCTTCCGCACTTATCACTATGGCGCTGGCATCCGTATTTGCCTTTATGACCCTTAAAATGCCCACCACACTGGCGGCGTTTATCGTGTTCAGCTTTATAGGCCAGCTCATAGGCGGAATCGGGGATATAGTCGTGCTGAGGGTGTTCTTTGACAGATACTACTATTTTGCCCTCAACGAGAGCGCCCTGTCTGATTTTATGCTGGGAAGCTGTTCACACGGCATAATAATGACCATAGTCACCTTCATGGTGTACTGCGGCATTTCCCTCGGCTTTTCGTCACTGATTTTCAGAAAGAAGGAGCTGAGCCTGTAAGGAGGCTGTGATCAACTGCCGGATGTCGGGTAGCCCTGGATGTCCGGCAGTTTTTTGCTCTCTGTTATGACAATATATTATTGTCATATGACACTTGACAAGTAAGATTTACTATGCTATAATGAAGCTACTGCAAATCGGATAACAGGGGGTGAGGATATGCCGGAGCGGCAGTACATCGCAATTGATATGAAATCCTTCTATGCATCGGTGGAGTGTGTCACACGGGGGCTTGATCCGCTGAGGACAAATCTGCTCGTAGCCGATGAGAGCCGCAGCGATCAGACCATATGCCTTGCGGTATCCCCATCCCTCAAGGCGATAGGCGTGCCCGGCAGACCCCGCCTTTTTGAGGCAAAGCAGGCTATTCGAGCCTATGAGAGAAAGCACCGCACAAAGGTGGACTATATCACAGCCGTTCCCAGAATGGCGGAATACGAAAGGGTCTCCGCAAGGATATACTCGGTGCTGCTGAAATATGTATCCGCCGATGATGTACACGTATACAGCATTGATGAGAGCTTCATAGACTGCACGGACTATCTGCACCTGTACCGGGGCAGGGAGGGTCAGAGCCCTGCCCACGTCATGGCAATGACCATTATCCGTGATGTGCTGAAAACTACCGGTATCACTGCAACTGTGGGGATAGGCACCAATATGTACCTTGCCAAGGTGGCTATGGACATAGTGGCGAAAAAGTCCCCGCCGGACAGGGACGGGGTGCGTATCGCCGAGCTCGATGAGGACAGGTACAAGCTGCTGCTGTGGGGGCACAGGCCCCTTACGGATTTCTGGCAGATAGGCAGGGGCAAGGCACGGAAGCTGGAATCCAACATGATGTTCACTATGGGTGATATAGCCGCCCGCAGCCTGTGGGACGAGGAATGGTTCTACAAAAGCTTCGGCATAGATGCCCAGATACTCATAGACCACGCCTGGGGGATAGAGCCTGTTACCATGGCGGATATAAAGGGCTATCACAGCGAGAGCCGCAGCCTTTCCTCGGGGCAGGTGCTGCCCCGCACCTACCGCTACGATGAGGCACGGATAGTATTTGCGGAGATGATAAACGGCCTGTGTGCCGATATGTGTGACAAAAATGTAGTGTCAAAGCGGTTTTGCTGGTATGCGGGCTACGATTTCAGGAGCCTTGAGGCTGTCCCTGACTATGAAGGAAAGCTGGCGGTGGATTTCTACGGCAGGCTCCACCCGGCACATTCAAACGGAGTGGTCAATCTTCGGGAGGAAACGAACCTTGCAGGCAGTGTCTGCGGCGATATGCTGTCCTCCTTTGATGCAAGGACGGATCACAGGCTGCTTTTCCGCAGGCTCAACGTCTGTGCGGAAAGACTCTCGGAGGAGGGCGGTCAGATACAGCTGGATATGTTCAGGGACTACGCAAGGGAGCAGCGGGAAAAGGAACTGCAGACCGCCATGCAGAGCCTTAGGGGGCGCTTCGGCAAGAATGCGGTGGTAACAGGGCTCAACCTTCTCGACGGTGCCACAGCAATGGAGAGAAACGCTCAGATAGGCGGACACAGAGCCTGATAATGAAGAATGAAATGTTCTGACGGATATCGGGTGGCTTGATATCCGTCAGAACGTTTCATTATACATTCTTCATTCTTCATTGTTTTTCTACTATCATGCTTGTCAGGCAGGACTGCATCACCTCGTCGGGATTGTTGGAGGGGGTTATCCATTCCACAATGCGCTCTGCGGGTATGATGACCGGCATTCTGTCGTGAATGTCCCTTGTGGTGCTGTCGGGTTCACGGGTCAGCACCACAAACACGGGGATGCCCTCCTCTATGCGGTACAGACCGCACATCCACGTTACCTGTGAATCAACAGGCTGTATGGCGTATTTGTCCCCTGTCACCCTGCGCCCGGAGGGGGTGGTGTAATGCTGCCATTCGATGTAGTAGGAGGCGGGGATGACACAGCGGTGTCCCTTCCACAGCTCCTTAAAGGTGGGCTTGTAGGAGGCACTTTCCTGGCGGGCATTAATGATGAGCTTGCCGTGCTCACTGTCCGTAAAGCCCCATTTCATGGGATATACGGATTTGTTCCCGGCGGGATCCGGGGCGACCACAGGCACTACATTTGTGGGCTTGACCTCACCCCCGGCAATAAGTGGAGAGCCTTTGTCAAGAAAGATCCTTGCAAGCTTCTGCCTTTTTGCCATAGCAATGACAGGGGCAAAGAGCCTTTCATTTTCGTCTATGTAAAATCGGGTACACACTTCTATCACCCCCTGGAAATGTATAATGCAGAACGGTTCATTCTGCATTATATATTATTAATTGTTATTGCGTATATGTCGTCAAAGTCGATGTCTCCCGTGTCAAGGCGCAGGCGGCGCAGAGGAAGACTTACCCCCATGCATATGCCGCTCTTTATCACGTACTGGCCAAGAGTGCCGTAGGCATCGCTCAGAATGTCATCACAGGGCACATAGTAGGTCACATACAGGCGGATCTGCCGCTGCCTTGCATCGTTGATGTTTTGGATAAGGCGGGACAGGAGGTTCAGCTTGCGGTCAAGGTCGTCCGCCCTGTCCTCATCGGGGATCCTTTTGGGAACGTATGCCACTTCCTTTGAGAGTATCATTTCATAGAAGCCTGCCAGAGCATCAAAGGGAGCGAATATCTTCGCCCTTTTCCCTGTGTCCATAGAGGGGTGGCGCATATCAAAGTCATCGAAGCGGCTGTGCTTCGGCCTGCAGCGCAAGTATATGTCCTTATATGGGAAATCGGCGGGTAATGCGGTCGTCATGCTGTTCACCTGCCTTATTCATCGGAGCCGGCATCAAGACTGCGCAGCTCCTCCTCAAAGAGAATGTGCAGCGCCTCGTTTTCCCTGTCCGTAGGACGGTCGCCTCCGTCAACAAGGCCTAACACTATGCCCGCTATGCGCACGTTGTCATCCTCATACCTGTCCCCGAAGGGGAGGTCGGGATTCACGGATTCGAGCCGATAGTCCGCAGTGAGCCGCTTTATGACACCTCCGTCTGCGGTGGTGCATATGACATCCTGCCCGGGGCGGGCGCTGTCAGCATACTCCACATACACAAAGTCCCCGTCGTGATATACCGGCAGCATACTGTCCCCGGATACTTCTATTATGGCATCGGCACGGCGGTTGAGCTCGTTCTTGCGGATGAATACATGACGGGATGCCTCCCCGGAGAAGGCAAAGCCCTGCCCTGCCGCAGCCTTTGCGGAGGGCACCTCGATAAGGCGGAAGGAGCTTTTCAGATATCTGTCCTGCTCCGCCAGCTCCTCGTCCGCAAGGGTGACAACTATACGCTCCACAGCTCTTTTGCTGCTGTCGGACAGCAGCCGGTAGCTGTCAAGCAGGCGCTTTTCCACAGCGGAAATGCCCTCACTGCTCCCGGTGCCGTACAGCTCCTCAAGGCTAAGCCCCAAAATGCCGCACAGCTTTACTATCAGGTCGTGCTCGGGCTTGTACTTATCCGCCACCCAGTTGGTGACGGTATTCCGGGAGACACCCAGCATATCGCCCAGAGCCGCCTGTGATATGCGCCTGTCCTTCAGCCCCCGGGCGATGACAGCACCGAAGAGCACCTTTTTTTCTTCCTTGTTGGTCATGGAGATCACCTTTTTCGGAGATGAGTATACAAATGCAAAGTACAATGGATCGCCCTGACAGTGAATGGGCAGCCTGACGCCGCCTTCCCTTGTCAGTTCTGCTTCTTGCATTTGATTTCTTACTTTTAGTATAGCACAATAAATATTACTTGTCAAGCAAAAATGACAATAATATATTGGCAATAAAACTGCGAATGTCCGTGATATTTAGTCGACATTGTTAAAATATTCAAATGAATTTGACATCTTTGACAAATATTGTTGAAAAGTGCAGAATTTCTGCTAAAATACTTGCAAAAATTCTTTTTTAGCGCTATAATCGTATTAGATGTAAATATGGGTAAGTGTTTCTGCTTGAGGACAGAGGGCACGGCTCGTTTCCGGAGAGGGGAATACAGTGCAGGATACAGAGAAGGAACAGGGTACTCCCCCCGGGGAAGAGGCTGTGCAGCCGCCTGATACCGGCAAGGCGCAGGACAGATCTGATGAAGGGAAGGCAGAAACGCCTTCAAAGAGTGATGCTCCCCCCAAGACCGGGAAGAAAAAGAAAAAGTCTGCATGGTACTATGCACTGACCTTTTTCCTTAAAATAGGGCTTACAGCCCTTGCGGTGTGGGCACTGCTCACCTATGTGGGGGGCGTGTTCATGTGCCACGACAACAAGGCATACCCCATGATAAAGGACGGGGATCTGGTCATTACCTACCGCCTTGACAAATTAAAGCAGGGGGATGTGACCGCATACCGCCGTGACGGCAGCATCCGTTTCGGGCGGGTCATCGCCTTTGAGGGGGATGTGGTGGACATAGCCGGGGACTATGTGACGGTAAACGGCTACGGTCTGTATGAAGATACAGTGTATCCCACTCCCTCGGAGGGGGCGGCAGTGCAGTTCCCCTATACGGTGCCGGATGGCACGGTATTCGTCCTCAACGACTACCGCAGCGACCTTGGGGACAGCCGCACATACGGTGCGATCCCCGCTGAGGACACACAGGGCAAAGCCATATTCGTCATGCGGCGCAGAGGGATATGACAGAATAACAAGCTAACGTAATGAAAGCTATAAATAAGCAGGTGGTCAGAATGAAAAAAAGAAGAACATTTATAACGGCAATTGCAGCTCTTACTGCCATTTCTATGGGAATGGCAGGCTTTTCCGGCACAGTATGGGCAGATCCTGAGGATCCTGTGAATCCCCCCGCTTCGTCTTCAACAGGTAGCCCCGCAGGTGCCACAGCCATAACCGGCGGATACGGCAATAAGAGCGGAGAAAATACCACATTTACCTTCAACAAGTACCTTATCTTTGACAAGAATGCAAGGGTGCCCAATACGGAATTCACCTTCAGCATTGCCCCGGCAGATATTGAAACTGCTCATCTCACTGAACAGAATGTGGAGCTGTACAAGGGTCTTGACGGTGTTGTGTTCAATGATGGCGACGATACAACTGCAAACGATGATAAAGCCACATTCACCGAGGGCATGACCGCTACTGCGAAAAATGGCGGGACACCGGCAGAGTTTACCAACAATAAGGGTGCAGGTGCTTCCATCGGCATCACTGATGATGCAAGCGAGAAGTATGCAGTGGACAGCGTTACCCTTGATTTCTCCGCTGTGGAGTTCAAGGAGCCGGGTGTGTACCGCTACACCGTTACAGAAACTGCTCCCACAGGGGCATACAAGGCTGAAACGGAAACACAGAGGACACTTGATGTATATGTGATAGACAAGCAGACTGTCAAGGACGGCTCTACCTATACTGAGCTTGAGATAGAGGGGTATGTCCTCTACGACAAGCTAATGACCGAAGCGGCTCTCAATTTTGACACCGACGGTGCTGCGACCGGCATAGGCTACAATCAGAGTGAGGTAAAGTCCGGCAACGGTAAGAAGAGTTCCGGCTTTGTAAACAGCTACGAGACCCACAACCTTACCATAGGCAAGGAGGTCTCCGGCAATCAGGCATCCCGTGACAAGTACTTTGCCATTACAGTTGAGATATCCAATGCCACAGTGGGCGACAAGTACACTGTTGCTGTGGAAAAGAGCGATGAAGACACTGCAAACGGCGTATTTGCCAATGCGGATGCAGCTGTTTTGGCAAATGCGGCTACCACCGTCAGCGGCACAAACAAGAAGGAGCTTGAAGTAGGCAGCGGCGGCTCCGTTGAAGAGACCTTCTACCTCCATGACGGGCAGTACATCACCATCTGCGGACTTGGCAAGGGCGTTAGTTACGAAGTCACCGAGGCTGCTGAGAACTATACCTCCACTAATGGAATAGAAAAACTGGATGCTGCCGGTCGCCCCCTTTCTTCCCTTGACTGGGATTCTGCTTCCGGCGGCAACGATGCCCTTGCAGACTTAACAGAGGGCAGCATTGGTGGGGCTGATATACACACGGGCTTTACAAACTCCCGCTCCGGTGCCATCCCCACAGGCGTTATCCTTTCAGTAGCGGCTCCCGCCACCATAGGCATCGTGGTAGTTGCAGGCATAATCTATCTTGTTGCAAAGCGCCGCAAGGATGACGACAGCGAGGAATAAGGCCTCTGCACCGCAACCTATACTGTTCAGAAGGAGAGCATAAGTCTTGGACAGCTCCTCTCTCAGAAAACCGAAATCGCCATTCCCTGTGCGCTTCTGGAAGGCGGCAAACCTCTGGTACGAGCGCTTGCTGCTCATAGTGCTCATACTGGTGCTGCTGATAGCCATGTGGTGTATGTACGACAACTACTACGTATTCCACCACACCTCCGACAGGGTGGCAGGCTACAAGCCCGGCACTGTCAGCAGTGAGGGCACAGCGCAGGAGAAGACCATATCCTCTGATATGGTGGCGTGGATCACCCTTGATGATACAAACATCGACTACCCTGTAATGCAGGGGGAGGACAATGTTAAGTACCTGAACACTGATCCCTTCGGGGACTATTCCCTGGCAGGAAGTATTTTCCTTGACAGCCGCAATTCGGCGGACTTTTCCGACGACTATTCCCTTGTGTACGGTCATCATATGGAATACGGCCGTATGTTCGGCGCACTGGATGATTACCTTGATGAGAAGTACATGGATTCCCACACCACGGGGGAGCTGCTCATAGGGCGTGAGGGAGAGACGGCATACAGGCTGGAGGTCTTTGCAGCATTGCAGGCATCTGCCCTTGACGAGGCTGTATTTGAGCCGGGTAAGGCGGATATACGAGCCTTTGTGCGGGACAATGCACAGATTTACAGGGGCAGCGACGACCGCACGGAGCGCATTTTGGGGCTTTCCACCTGCTCGGATGAAAGTGCGTCCGCAAGAGTGGTAGTGTTCTGCTACATTATGGAATAATGAAAGGAGATGATAGCATGAAGGCAATGCAGCGAACAGCGGCAGTGCTCATACTGTGTATCATCTCCGTTTTTGCATTGCCCTTTACGGCATTTGCGGGGGAATATAAGAGCATAGATGTCCGCATTGCCGCAAACTGCCTTTCCACAGGCGGCATCACCAACAGGCTGACATATGACATCGCCATTGAGCCGCTGGAGGGTGCCCCGCCCCCTCAGGCACTGAGGCTCAGTGTAAGCGAGGGGAACAGGGGCGTGTTCGTCATCCCCATAGACGAGCCGGGCTTTTACTATTACCGTCTTTACATGATAAAGGGCACAAAGGATGAGCTTATCTACGACGACACGGTGTATACCGCCAGTGTCTTTGTGGAAAACACGGAGGATATGCAGGATCTGCGGTATGCTCTCACCTTCCAGAAGAACGGGCTTACGGTAAAGCCTGACGAGGTATCCTTTGAAATAAAGAAGAAGAATTCGGACTGGGGCGTTCCCGACCCGCCCCCCGGCCCACGTATCCCGGGCGGAGTGATAAAGGATCCTGACGAACCAACCCCCCCCGATGAAGAGCCCCCGATAGAAGATGCTTCGGTGGGGGCAGGGCTTGAAGAAGGCGGCATTCTCATAGATGTGGGGGCTGCTGTAAAGAAGATAGTGGAAATAAGCGGTGCCTCGGGGGTAGACCCTGAGACCCTCAACAATATAGATGATTCCTTCCTTGGCAGTATCCCGGTGGTGTATCTGCTCGGCATAGCGCTGTGCATAGTGCTGTGTGCGGTGCTCATCCGCCGTGGGAGACAGAACAGCCGGGAAAAAGAGAAATAGGAGGACAACAGAATGAAGACAAGATTAGGCAGGCTGCTGACAGCGGCTGCAGCGGCTCTGGTAATGGCGGTGTCACCCTTTGCCGGGGTGAAGACCTCAGCGGCGTTTACCTATACTGCCATAAACGGTACAACCACTACCTTCAACAAGTATCTGGTGCTTGACGACAGCGCACAGGTTCCCAATGTCACCTTTGGCTTTACCATTGCTGCAGGTGATGAGGTTCCCTCATCAAACGGAACTATGGCGGTGCTGCCCGGTATTGTAGTTAAAAATGGAGATGTTGTAACGGCACCCAAGGTAAGCAGTGTGACCTTTGCTGCCGGTAATGATACTGTTTCCTATACAGACTGGAATGATGATACCAAAACCTTTAAAACCTCAGATGCATCTGCAAAGCAAATGAACGGCACAGATGTGCTCACAGCTAATAAAAAGTATGCAAAACAGACAGCTGAAGTTGATTTTTCCGGTGTCACTTTTTCCGAGCCGGGTATATACAGATATGTGGTTTCTGAGACCGCAGGCAGTGCGAAAGGTATCAGCTACACCACAGATAAGCTTGTCATTGATGTATATGTAACTGACTATGTAGATACAACGGATGATAATAAACACAAGCTGCAGATTGCCAAGGTCAATGATAAAGCCCCCTATGTTATATCAAGGATAACCTCAAGTAGCACTCCTTCCGAGATACCAACAGGTACTGACTTAGGATCCGGGGATAACTATAAAAATGGTGTTGAAAAGGCGACTGGCCTTACCAACACCTACACCACCCACAATCTTGTTGTGGGCAAGGCTGTAAGCGGCAACCAGGCTTCCCGTGACAAGTACTTTGCCCTTACCGTAAAGGTAGAGAACCTTAATGCGGGGGATAAGTTCAACGTATCCCTTGAGAATGACAACAATAATGACACAGTGGACGGCAATGCGGATGGCACCTCCGGCATAAACCCTGCTACAAAAGATGCTAATCAGAACAAGGAAAATGCACAGTTGATCACTGTTGCAAATGATGCGACTTCCTTTGAAAAGACCTATTACCTCCAGCACGGCCAGTATATCGCTATAAGAGGGCTTCCCGATGGTGCGAAATACACTGTTACCGAGGATGCGGAGGATTACAAATCCACTGAAAAGATAGCAGATACTCTTTCCACACTTGACTGGGATCCCGAACATAATGGAAACGATGCTTTCGACGATGACACGTCCAGTAATAACATGACTAAGGATATATACACCGGCTATACCAACACCAGAAACGGCACAGTGCCCACAGGCATAGTGCTCTCCGTTGTTCCTGCAGTCATCATCTTCGCTCTGGCACTGGCAGCACTTATCGTGATAGCTGTCCGCAGAAAGAGAGCAGAATAGTTCACATGGGATAAAAACCCGCAGAGGGTGATCCTCTGCGGGTATGCGGAAAAAACCGCTCAAAGCCGTTACAGCTTTGAGCGGATGTTTTACTGTTCATTCTTCACTGTCGTAGAACTCGTTGAGCCTGTTCAGGAATATCTCGCCTATGCGGTTGTATTCCTCATCGTCCTCAATGGTGACAAGCTCCTCTTCGCCGTTCTCATCCTCCTCGGAAAGCAGGACGATAAGCTCGTCATCGGCCTCAGCCATATCCTCGGGGTTTTCATAATAGGGGACTAAAGCGTAGTACAGCTTGCCATCCTCCTCATATGAGTCAAGCAGCTCAAAGGTCTGTTCCTTCCCCTCTTCGTCCAGCAAGGTGAACAGATCACCGCCAAATTCCATATCTGCCATTTAAAAAACCTCCTTAAACGACACTAAACAAAAAACTTTACAGACATTTTACTACATTTTAACGTAAATGTCAAGAAAAATCTGCACAAAAAGTTACAAATTCATAAAAAATTTATATCTTAGTAAGGAGAAAAATTATGTACAGCATTACCCCTGTAAACAGCGATGTCGCCTACATCGGCGGCAGTGACCGCAGGCTTGCCCTCTTCGAGAATGCCTATCCCCTTGAAAATGGTATGGCATACAATTCCTATCTTATCAGGGACGAAAAGACAGCCCTCATGGACACTGTTGACCGCTCCATTGAGAGCCTTTTCAGGGAGAACCTTGTGAAAGCCCTTGACGGACGGGATCTTGACTACATAATCGTACAGCACATGGAGCCGGATCACTGCGCTACCCTTGGGATGGTGCTCTCTATGTACCCGAATGCCCGTGTGGTGGGTACTATGCAGGTTAAGCGTATGGTTTCGCAGTTCTACGGTATCGACATAACCGACCGCTTTGATGCTGTCAAGGAGGGGCAGGAGCTTTCCCTCGGGGCACACACCCTGAAATTCATCACAGCCCCCTTTGTACACTGGCCCGAGGTCATGATGACCTACGACATCCACGATAAGGCGCTTTACTCCGCCGATGCCTTCGGTATGTTCGGCGCTCTTTCCGGCAACATATTTGCGGATGAGACGGATATGTGGACGGCTCACCTTGATGAGGCGAGGAGATATTACACCAACATCGTGGGGCGCTACGGGAAGAACGTGCAGAATGTGCTGAAAAAGGCAGCAGGGCTTGACATAGATATGATATGCCCCCTCCACGGCCCTGTTATCAGGAGTGACCTTGCCTTTTACATTGACAAATACGACAAATGGAGCAGCTACACCCCGGAGGAGAATACGGTGCTCATAGCCTACGGTTCCATATACGGGGGTACGGAGAATGCCGCTGACGTGCTTGCGGGTATGCTGGCACAGCGTGGGGTGAAGAACATCCGTATGTACGATGTATCAAAGACCCATTATTCCTATATCGTGGCTGAGGCATTCAGGTGCAGCAAGATCGTATTTGCATCCCCCACACAGGATTCCCTGCTGTTTACGGAAATGGAGGCAGCTATCTGCGCCATTCGTGCAAAGGGGCTCACAAACCGAACTGTCGCCCTGATCGAAAACGGCACCTGGAACCCGTCTGCTGCAAAGCACATGAGAGAGCTGCTGGAGCCTCTGGGCATGAATATCCTTGATTTGGATGTGTCGATAAAGTCCACCCCTGCCGCAGATGACCTTGAAAAGCTGTCTGCAATGGCGGATGCTCTGGCAAATGCATAAGCAAATCCTACGAAAAGAGAAAACATATGATAAAGCGTTATTTTTCCATACTCAAACGTGAATTTACAGGCTACAATGCCGCAAAGCTGGGCAAGGATGCCCTTGCGGGAGTGACGGTGGCGGCGGTGGCGCTGCCCCTTGCACTGGCATTCGGTGTGTCCTCCGGTGCCACAGCGGCGGCAGGTCTTGTTACGGCGATTATTTCAGGCATCATCATAGGCGGGCTCTCCGGTGCCTCCTATCAGATAAGCGGCCCTACCGGGGCAATGTCTGCCATACTTATATCCCTGGTGGCACAGTACGGTATGCAGGGGATGTTCATAGCCTCCTTCATTGCAGGGGCACTGCTCCTCATATGCGGCATATTCAAGCTGGGCGGGCTTGTGAGCTACCTGCCCTCTCCGGTCATAACAGGCTTTACCAGCGGAATTGCGGTGATAATCGCCTTAGGGCAGGTGGACAACCTGACGGGCTTTCACTCATCGGGGCTCAACAACCTTGAAAAGATAGCAAGCTATTTCACCACTCCTCAGAGCCTTGATCTCACTGCTTTTGCCATTGGTGCGGCGGTGATCGTGTTCATGCTGGTATACCCCAAGAAGATAGGGCAGTACTTCCCCGGCTCCCTTGCGGCGATCATCATAGCCACTGCCGTGAAGATGATCGCAGGGCTTGATGTACCTTCCGTAGGGGAGATACCCCGTACTCTCTTCCTCTCCGACAGGCTTGACTTTGCTTCATTAAATATAGGGGATGTGCCGGGGCTTATAGTGCCTGCAATCTCCATTGCGGCTCTGGGGCTCATAGAATCGCTGCTGTGCGGTGCCTCCGCAGGGCGCATGAAGAATGAGCGCCTTGATGCGGATGTGGAGCTTATGGCTCAGGGCGTTGGCAATATGCTGCTGCCCCTGTTCGGGGGCGTGCCCTCTACTGCCGCCATAGCAAGAACAAGCGTTGCCATAAAGAGCGGCGGCGTGACACGTCTTACCTCCGTATTCCATGCGCTGGTGCTGCTGCTGTCCATGTTCGTACTGGGGGGAGTTATGTCACAGATACCCCTGTCCGCACTGGCAGGCGTGCTAATCGTCACAGCAGTGAGGATGAATGACTTCAAGACAATAAAGTCCATATTCTCCAAGAAGCTGAAGACCGCCATGGGGCAGTTTGTCATCACCATGTGCGCAACGGTGGTATTTGACCTTACCAAGGCAATACTCATCGGTGTGGCATTCTCCCTGATACTGTTTGTGGTAAAGGTATCGGATATGCAGGTTACGGTGGCGGATGTAGACCCCGAAAAGCTGGGTGAGGGTATAAAGCCCGAAAAGCTCGCAAACACCAGCGTGGTGTACATCACAGGTCCCCTGTACTTTGGCACCTGTGCAAAGCTGGAGGAAAAGATATCAGGCCTTGGGGACAGCTACAACATCATATTCTCCATGAGGGGAGTTACAGTGGCTGACATATCGGGCATAGAGGCACTCCATGAATACTGCGAGCGGCTCATCTCCCAGGGGCGTATGGTGTACTTCTCATGTGTGCAGCCCCCGGTAATGGATCTCTTCGAGCGCACAGGGCTGAAAGAGGAGCGCTTCTCCTACGAGATGTTCTTCTGGAGCACGGACAAGGTGTTTGAACACATCTCATCCCTGTGATAATGCACAAAAGGGCCTTGGATAAGCTCGATAAAATCTGCAAATCAAACACTTGTAAACACCGGCTGTATTTGCTATAATATAAGTCGGTGTTTTCTGTCAAAGCACCTAATACACACGCAGCCGCTGTGTCCCCGGGTGTCGCATCACGCCATGGCGAAAGGGGGAGTTTATCGCGGCTGTGGAGGAAGAACCTCAGGAGGAATTAAAAATGGGCGTAGTTTCAATGAAGCAGCTGCTTGAAGCAGGTGTACACTTTGGTCATCTCACCAGAAGATGGAACCCTAAAATGGCTCCCTACATCTTCACCGAGAGAAACGGCATTTACATCATCGATCTGCAGAAGACCGTAAAGAAGCTGGATGAGGCTTACAACTTCGTAAGAGGCCTTGCTGAGAGCGGCGAGAACGTTCTTTTCGTAGGCACAAAGAAGCAGGCATCCGATTCCATCAAGGAAGAGGCTGTAAGAGCAGGCGCTTACTATGTAAACGCAAGATGGCTCGG